>NZ_PCYY01000006.1:0-98632 GCF_002553955.1 Lactobacillus sp. UMNPBX12 | reverse complement strand
ATTCAATATACAGAATTTAATTTTCAAAAGTGTTCAATTTGAAATTGCAATTTTCCAAAATAAAAAAAGAGACATCACAGTCTCTTTTTGCAAATTAAAACTACTTGTTCAATTTTTTCATTAAATTATTAACTAATTTTTCGTTGTCTTCAGCAGTTTCTGATACATAACAAGCTTCGTTAGCTAATTCCTTAATGTCAGCAGTGTTCAATTTCTTCATTAAGCTTCTGATACGTAAGATTGAAGTTGCACTCATTGAGTATTCATCAAGTCCCATTGAAAGTAAGATTGGGAACATAGTGTTATCACCAGCAGCTTCACCACACATACCACACCAAATACCGTTTTCATGAGCACCATCAATAGTGTGCTTAATCAAACGAAGTACTGATGGGTTATATGGTTGGTACAAGTATGACACATTATCATTACCACGGTCAGCAGCCATAGTATATTGAATTAAGTCATTAGTACCAATTGAGAAGAAGTCAACTTCCTTTGCAAATTGATCAGCTAAAACGGCTGCAGCAGGTACTTCAATCATCATACCGACTTGCAAGTCATCACCAATCTTAACGCCTTCTTTAGCGAGCTTATCTTTTTCTTCAGCTAAAATTTGCTTAGCTTCACGTAATTCTGCTAAAGTACCGATCATTGGGAACATAATTCCTAATGGACCGTATGCAGATGCACGAAGTAAAGCTCTTAATTGAGTTCTAAAGATATCCTTGTATTGCATAGAAAGACGGATAGCACGAACACCTAAGAATGGGTTCATTTCTTCTGGAAGATCCCAGTAATCAAGGTGCTTGTCACCACCGATATCACAGGTTCTGATAATGGTTTGTTTACCATTCATACCTTCAATAACTTCCTTGTAGGCATCAAATTGAGCTTCTTCAGTTGGAAAGTCACTAGAGTCCATGTACAAGAACTCTGTTCTGTACAAACCAATGGCTTCCGCACCATTATCCTTTACACCTGGCATATCATTAGGTGTACCAATGTTAGCAGCAATGATAAATTTCTTGCCATCTGCAGTAACTGATGGTTCATTCTTAAGCTTAGCCCATTCTGCCTTTTGCTTAAGGAATGCTTCACTCTTTTGCTTGTAATCAGCTACTTGAGCGTCACTTGGATCAATAATTGCATCCCCGTCAAGACCATCAGCAATTAACATATCGCCGTTCTTAACATCCTTAGTAATTGAGTCAGTACCAACAACAGCTGGCAATTCAAGTGAACGAGCCATAATAGCTGAGTGAGCTGTACGACCACCAATATCAGTAACAAAACCCTTAACATACTTTTTGTTAAGTTGAGCAGTGTCACTTGGAGTTAAGTCGTGAGCTACAACAATTACTTCATGATCGATTGAAGCAGGATTTGGTAATTCCTTACCAAGAAGGTGAGCCATAATACGCTTTGAAACATCACGTACGTCAGCAGCACGTTCTTGCATGTAAGGATTATCTGTCATCCCTTCAAAAATAGCAATAAACTTCTTAGCAGTCTCATCAAGAGCAGCTTCTGCGTTGATCTTTGAATCCTTAATTTCATTCTCAATGGCACCAGTAAATTCTGGGTCATTTAAAATCATTAAGTGTGCTTCAAAAACTTGAGCTTCTTCATCGCCCAAGCTTTCTTTAGCAATATCATGAATCTTTTCAACTTCAGCAGTTGAAGTCTTAATTGCATCGTTGTAACGAGCTACTTCAGCTTCAACATCAGCAATTGAAGATTTAGAGAATGAAAGATCAGGCTCCACAAGAAGATATGCTGGAGCAATAGCGATACCATCACTTGCAGCAATTCCTTTTAAAGTCTTGGTCATTATTCAGCTAAACCTTCTTTTTTCATAGTGTCGGCAATTGCGTCCAATGCGTCCTTTTCGTCATCACCTTCAGCAGTGATAGTAACATCAGCATTTTGACCAACACCAAGTGACATAACACCCATGATTGACTTCAAGTTTACTGACTTACCGTTGTATTCCAAGTTAACATCTGAGCCAAACTTTGAAGCAGCTTGTACTAAAAGAGTAGCTGGACGTGCATGAATACCTGTTTCTGCAATGATATGAAAATCGCGTTTTTCCATTATAAATATCTCCTTTAAATTGAAAAATTAAACTGGTAATAAATACCCATTCGAGTATTAGATTATCATGTTTTTACAGATTAGACAACTGCAATGTAACAGTTTACATTATTTATTCATCGGTATTCGTAGCGGTATACACAATCGCGCCGCCTCTTTCTGCCCTACCGGTAATATATTGTCTTTTTCCATAATTTCTAATAGTCTTTTGAAGATCAAACGCATCTTTTGGCTCAACTTTATACTCTTTTATCTCACCTGAGACTAATTGATCTAGAATTTTCTGATAATCCAAAAATATCACCACTCTTTTAAAATTTTATAATTTTTCCACTATTAATTCTACTATTTATATTCAATTTTCAAAAATATTAATATTTTGTTTGCGGTAACAAAAGCATTTCTTACAAAAAATAAGTGTTTGAGTCTTAGCACTTGACTACCAAGAGTGCTAATAATATAATTTTGGTACAGTTGAAAAGAAAGGCGGTACTATATTTTGCTTTGCCAAAATTGTCATGAGCGGCCCGCTTCTATTCACCTTTTCACTAAGGTTAATGGCCAAAGCCGCGAAATAGATTTATGTCAACACTGTTATCAAGAATTAAAAAATCAACAAGGAAATCAAGGAAAAATGAATAATAATGAATTTTTTGGCGACTTTGATGATTTATTCAACGCATTAAACGGAAATAACAACAATGCCGCAAACAATAATAATGAAATGAGAAATAACGATCCTAGAATGCAAATGGGGGGAGGCGCTGGTAATGGTGGTCAAAACGGCAGAAGCCTACTTGACCAATACGGAACAGACTTAACTGCCCTTGCTAAAAAAGGCAAAATTGACCCAGTAATCGGTCGTGATAAAGAAATTGCTCGGGTTATCGAAATTTTAAATAGAAGAACTAAGAACAACCCTGTTTTAATCGGTGAAGCAGGTGTTGGTAAGACTGCCGTTGTCGAAGGCTTAGCTCAAGAAATCGTAGATGGATCAGTACCAGCAAAATTGCAGAACAAACGAATTATTTCATTAAATGTTGTTTCACTTGTTCAAGGTACCGGTATTCGTGGTCAATTTGAACAAAGAATGGAACAATTAATTAAAGAATTACAACAAAACGACGATATCATTCTTTTTATTGATGAAATTCACGAAATCGTTGGTGCCGGTAATGCTGAAGGTGGCATGGATGCCGGTAACATTATTAAGCCAGCTTTGGCTCGTGGCGAATTGCAATTAGTTGGTGCTACTACCATCAAAGAATACCGCGATATTGAAAAAGACTCTGCTTTAGCTAGACGTTTTCAACCAGTTGAAGTTAAAGAACCTTCAATTGACGAAACAATTCGCATCTTAAAAGGTATTCAAAAATGCTACGAAGACTATCACCATGTTCACTACACTGATGAAGCCATTGAAGCTGCCGCAAAACTTTCAGCACGTTATATTCAAGATAGATTTTTACCAGACAAGGCTATTGACCTTCTTGATGAAGCAGGTTCTAGAATGAACTTAACCATTCCTTATATTGATAAGGATAAAATGCAAGAAAGAATTAATGCCGCAGAGCAATTGAAGGAAGAAGCCTTAAAAAACGAAGATTACGAAAAAGCAGCCTACTACCGTGATCAAATTGAAAAATATGAAAAGGTTAAAGATCAAAAGGTAGATCCTGACAAGTCCCCTGTTATTACTGATAAGATCATGGACAAGATCGTAGAAGAAAAAACAGGCATTCCTGTTGGTGATATTCAAAAGCAAGAAGAAAACCAACTGCAAAATCTAGCTGCTGATTTAAAGGCTCACGTTATCGGCCAAGACAAGGCTGTTGAAAAAGTAGCTCGTGCCATTCGTCGTAACCGAATCGGTTTCAACAAGTCAGGCCGTCCAATTGGTTCATTCCTCTTCGTTGGTCCAACTGGTGTCGGTAAAACTGAGTTAGCTAAGCAACTGGCTAAGCAAATGTTTGGCTCAGAAGATGCAATGATTCGTTTCGATATGTCTGAATACATGGAACAATACTCAGTTTCCAAATTAATTGGTTCTGCTCCAGGTTACGTAGGCTACGAAGAAGCTGGTCAATTAACTGAACAAGTTAGACACAACCCATATAGTTTGATCTTGCTTGATGAAATTGAAAAAGCTCACCCAGATGTTTTGAACCTCTTCTTGCAAATTCTTGACGATGGTCGTTTAACTGACTCACAAGGTAGAACAGTTTCATTCAAGGATACCATCATTATTATGACTTCTAATGCAGGACAAGGCATTAAGAACGCTAGCGTTGGCTTTACAGCAGAAAACGAAGATGAAGCTAATGAATCTGCTAGAAATAATATGAGCCAATTCTTTAAGCCAGAATTCTTGAACCGTCTTGATGATGTAATCGAATTTAATGAATTGACTAAGCCAGACTTGCTTAAGATTGTTGACTTAATGTTGCAAAATACCAACAATATGGTTAAGGATCAAGGCCTACACATTGATGTAACTGCTGCTGCAAAAGATAAATTAGTTGAAGATGGCTTTAATCCTGCCTTAGGTGCTCGTCCTCTTCGTCGTACCATCCAAGAAGAGATTGAGGATAATGTGGCTGATTTCAAACTTGATCATGCACAGGCTAAGAATTTAAAAGCCGATGTTGTTGATGGTAAAATTGTAATCAGTGATGAAGCAAATAATGAATAGGATTTAATAAAAGACAAAGTCCAAGTTATACCAAAAGATTTCGAAGCAATATTAGAAATCTTTTTTCTTAAAAATAAAAATATGCTACTCAATTTGAGGTATACTAAATTTGAAGAAGTAAAGCTAACAGAAACAGGTGAATTCCATGCATTTAATTGATGTAACCAATAATTACTCTGATTTGGTTCACAGTCAGCTCAACACTACCGATGCAAACTATGTTAAAGTTTATTCTCTTGGTAATACTTCAGTTATTTATACTGAAAGTAAGGATTCTATCGGTATTGCACTTGAAAACCATGACCGTCGTGTTCGCGAAGATGAGATTGAATTCGTAATCAAGCGTTTAATTAAAGATTATGATTCTTCATACACTTTGACTGTAGACAAGAGTCGTCATGTAATCGAAATTCACGTTGACAAGTAATCCAAATATTGTTGTATCAAAAGTGTCTGGAAAAAATAACTTCCAGATGAATGAAAACGATCAAGATTTTCTTTTTCAAGAATCTTGATCGTTTTTTCGGTCTCTTTAAATTTTTAACAATAAAAGATGGTCCTTCATCCATCTTCTTTGCCCATATTTGTTCAAAACCATCATAAAGGCCAATATCGGTTTCGACCTCTTTTTGCCTCGCAGATGCGTTCTGCGCATGCCAAATACGTTCTTCAAATGCCCGAAAACTGGCTCTAAGGTTTTAAAATCTGTTGGGTTAGGAAAAATGGCATAATCTACTACATATTGATCAGTAGTCGCTGCTTGAATATTGTAGCCTGGCTTCAACTGACCGTTTTTCATGTGGTCTTCCTTCATATGCATAAAGGTAGCGTCATGATCGGTCTTAGAGTAGCTGTTACGCCTAGCAGAAATTCTTCAGTCAGCTGGTTAATTTCTTCTTCAGTTTCTCGAGCCAATTTCTCCAAGCCTTGACTAGTTTGAACCTTTTCTTTTTCCATTTTTTTGACTACTTCTTTTTCTTTAGTAATCAATTCATCGTAAAGCTCAACTGCTTGACCTTTCAGCTTTTCATGATACTTTTCAACCGCTTTGCGCCAAACAAAAGTATAGCGGTTGGCATCAGCTTCGATTTTCGTACCATCGATAAAGACAGCACCTTCATTGATTAAGCCTTCATCTTCCAAAAGGTTGGTAAAGTAGATGAAGCTCTTTTTAATCAGTTCATTGGCATGATTGCTTGATTTATTTGTCCAATTAGCCGGTAAAGTATCTTACACGCGATTGTACTGCCATGTTTAGTAATGCTTAAACTTAGAGTTCATCTCTCCAGATTGATACCGCTCACGATCGATCCCAATAAAGACACTGATCTTATTTAGATTAGAAAATCTGCGTACATCGCCTAGTTCAGCCAGGACTCTGACTGCCATGTTTTGGGCAAAAACAGGTATGCTTTCCAAGCTTTCTCTTTTTTGACTGAGCTTGATCAATCTTGTTACATAATATTTACCTGCAAGATTTCTACGCTATAACTGGCAGCCACAGGGTAAGCCTCTAACATTTCTTTAGCTTAGCAGCAGTATTTCGTGCATATCTTGTACCAAAGCCCTTTAAATCTAATAGCCAGTTAACAAGATTCTCTTCTTCTGTTTGCCGCACTAAATTGCAGTGAGGACAGTACTCGATTATTTTCCAGTAATTATAGCCTGAAGTCGTACTGAATAAAGTTTCTATTTCAAGCAAAGTGGATTGCAGTACTTGATATAACAGTTACTTGCGGTCCGTTATTATCGATTTGAGTATTACTAAAATCTAATTAAGAAATCTTACACTACGGTAGTTATTACTGCATAAAATGGTAATAAATTTTTATTACGTTTAAATTTGTCTATCTTTTCCCAATTTTTTGGTATAACTTGCTTAACCGGTCTATTTACAACATGATTACTAGAATTATTCATACATATAGTCTGTGCAAGAGCACCTATTTTTTCAAGGTAAATTTCCAAATTGTGAGTATTACATACACTTAAGTTTAATGCTAAAACTGTAATTACAGATTCGAAAGTGGGATGCAAAAATGGATATTCCTTTTGAATAAATTCATCGGTTAAATAATTCTTTGAATCTTTATGATTCGTATAAGAAATAGGAATTACACTTTGAACATTTTCATCTGTTAATTTTGAAATTCTAGCTATATCAAAATTAGAAATTTCATTAAACTTATAGTTATTACGATTTAAATTCCAATTTGAAAGCATCCCATAGTATCTACCACTAGAGCGATGCTTAAATTTATCTATTACGAACCCAAATTTATCATAAATATTAGCTAATTTTGAAATATTTGTAAATGTAACAGTATTATAATCATCATAGTCTTTAAAAACAAAACTACAATCAAATAAAGTACTAATATAATTATAACATCCTAAAACATGCCCACTTTCAAGTACTTGCAGTGAATTATGAATAGAACTATAAGTACTTAGTGCTATTTCACGTTCTTTTACTATGTAAATTCTATATTTCTCAAACTCTAAACTATTACTTACATAATGACCCACATTTGAAGTTCCTGGAATTAATCCTACTAACTCTCTATTAGATATTCCAACAAAAATTTTAATTGTATAAAATAAACGTGCAGAAGGATAACCTAAATGTTCAATTTATTATTGCAATTTACGTTAAAAAATATTTACCAATTTTCCATTTTCTAAGTCAAAATGATGCGTAAATTTCTTCATCGTCGTTGATGAAATATGGTGGTCAATTTCAATTACTGTTAATGGTGAATTCAAAAAGACATTATGAATTTGCTCAGCAGTTTGCGGATCAAGTGAAGCAGTTCCTTCATCAACTACTAAAATTTCTCTTTGGAAGAGAAAAGCACGCGCTAATTCAATTCTCTTTCTTTCCCCACCTGAAAGATTATGCCCATTTTCTTCAATTACGGTATCTAAGCCATGTTTTTGAAGGTAATTAGTTAATCCTGCTTGTTGAGCCGCAGCCACGATTTGCTTTTGATCAAATTGTTTACCAAGAGTTAAATTAAAGCGTAAAGTCTCATTAAAAATTTGCGAAGATTGTTGAACTTCACTAAAAATTTGCGTTTCAACAGCCTGATCATTAACCAAAACTCTTCCCTTCTGCGGAGATAATTTACCCATTAACACCTTAAGTAAAGTAGATTTACCTTCACCAGACTTTCCAGTTAACAGAATTTTATCTCCTTTATTAACACATAAACTCACATTATTAAGCACTGGACTATCAGCTTGATAGCCGAAAGTTACATTGTCCATATTTAATTGCTTAAATTTGACTGGAGCTTCATCTTGCTTAGTCGTTAAAGGCTTGAAAGATAACAACTTAGCGGTCATTGGTTTAGTAGCAGCAATCTGATTACGAATACTATTAATACTAAAGAAACTATTTACAATCCAGGCACTAGAGTATTGCACGGCCACAAAAGAAGCCAAAGCAATGTGTCCTTGAATTACCATAATAATGCCGATTCCAATTGGTAAGAAGTCTAGTGAGTAAGCTAATAAATCAACGTAAAAATCACTTTTAGCAATTGTATCGTCACGTTCACGTTTATTCTCAACAGAATTTTTAATTACTTTACTACCCTTCTTTACAAATAGAGATAATACATTGTAATTTAAAACCGTATTGATATTTTTGAGTAAATCCGACATAAACGTTACATAACTACCTGTTGATTTACTCCAATTGGATGACTGCTTGGCTGTTTTCTTGCTAAACAAACTAGGAATAAGGCTTGAAAGACTGGCAAAAGCAACAAAGACTAATGTCAGGACTACACTATTTATCAGCGCAACAGTAACGATACCAACAATTTTAACCACAGTAGATACTAGTGAAAATAACTGTCTAAAGTACTTTTCTTCAATCAGGTTAAGATCATTATTAATGAAAGAAATTCGATTAGAAATTTCTTTTTCTCCTGTTTTTACAAAATCCGTCTGCATCAGATACTCACGAACTTCTTGATTAAATAGTGCTACATTACGATTAATTACTCGATTATTTAAGTATTCTACAATTACAAGTAAGATTTGCAATACTGTAATTACGATAATCATTCTCACCGTATTTGGAATACTTTTACCTGTAATTAACGCAAAAATTTCGGAGTATGACCATGTGCTAAAAGGCAAAGATAATCCGCTTAAACATGACAGAATAATACTGAGCGAAAACCATTTGAGGTCAATAAACTTTTTCATAAATGAATCTCCCTTTCAATTAAGTTGGATTCATTATCTGCTTTAGTTCACGATAAAAATAGCTTTCTGCAAAAATGATCTTCAATCTGCATATATGCAGATTATTCTGGAAGAATAGACAGAATATTTTCTAAATTACTTGCCTTGATCAATTTCTTAATAGCTAATACCTGCTCTGTATCTCCAGCAAAATAGCATTGATAAAAATGACCAATGATTTTATATAAGACTAAAGATGGCGTTTGACTTAATTGCCCAAGTAAATAAATAGGCTCTTTATTATCTTTTACAAATTTATTTTCAGCACAAGTATATAAATAATTCACACAAATAGTGGCAATTGTTGTTTGCATTTTTTCTGTCTGCTCAGACATTTTATCATTATAAGTAGTGAAAATTTTTTGAAAGAAAAAAGTAAAATCATCATGAGTAAAGATAGAAGCACCAAAATTTGCTAACAAATCTAAACTAAATTCATCTTGAAGCCAATTATCGCCTGCAAATAAACGCTGCAATATTATATTTTTATCTTTGACATCAAATTTACGTTTTCCTTCAAGTAAGGTAAAAATCAACTTAGCTTTGATTTTTAGAAGATCATGATGCGGCAGTTGTTGAATTTTTGTTACCAATTTTCTAACTTGGTTAAGATCTTGATTATAATAAGCAATCTGTAATTGATCACCTAAACTGTTTTCATCGTCAGCTTGTGAGATCATATTTTGCTTAAAGAATTCAGCAAATGAAATTTTATTTTTCTGCAAAATTGCCATTAAGTCCTTAGCTGATATTTCATGCAAGCCACGCTCAATTTTAGAATAATGAGCTGGTGATAAAATTCCTGCTACAAATTGTTCTTGTGTCAGTCCCCGCGATTGACGTGCTTTTTTTAGTGCCGCATTAATTCCCATAGCTTTTATTTTGCTTTAAAGTTTTTCTGTTAATTCAACATCTGGATATTTGTCATGGAAGAAACGTTCCGCAAATTCATTTTCAAATAAGAATAACGGATTACCATAACGGTCCTTAACTAATAAGTTACGAGTATTAGACATGCGTGGGTCAAGCTGTTCCGGATCAATCCAGCGCGCAACACGATGACCAATACTGTTCATTTCAACTTCAGAATTATATTCATTCTTCATTCTGAATTGGAACACTTCAAACTGCAATTGACCAACAGCACCAAGAATATACTCATCCGTTTGATAATTGCGGTAAAGCTGAATTGCACCTTCTTGGACTAGCTGGTTCATACCCTTATGGAATGATTTTTGCTTCATCACATTCTTAGCAGTTACTCGCATAAATAATTCAGGTGTAAATTCTGGTAATGGTGGATAAACAATCTTGCGCTTACCAGCATAAATACTGTCACCAATTTGAAAATTACCAGTATCGTATAAGCCAACTATATCGCCAGCTACCGCATCAGAAACTTGTACTCGCTCGCTTGACATGAATTCAGTCGCATTATTTAAACGAATTGGCTTATCAGTTCTAGCTAAAGTTACATCCAAGCCTTTCTTGAATTCACCAGAACCGACTCTAACAAAGGCGATTCGGTCACGGTGATGAGGATTCATATTAGCCTGAATCTTGAAGACAAAGCCTGAAAATTCTGGATTTTCTGGACTTAGCTCCTCATCCCCATTGACTGTGTGACTCTCTGGTGCTGGAGCCAAATCAACAAAGCTGTTCAAGAATGTCTCAACCCCAAAATTGGTCAAAGCTGAGCCAAAGAAGACAGGAGTTTGATCACCCATAGCAATCTTCTCGCGGTCAAACTTGTTCCCAGCTTCTTTAATCAAATCAATTTCATCCAGAGTATCCTGGAATTGAGGATCTTGACTAAGTGGCTCACTATCAGGCAACTTACCATCTTGATCTAATGGTAAAAAGCGATCTTGATCATTTTTGCGGTAAAGCTCAACACGATTATTAGCGATGTCATATAGACCCTTTAAAGTTTGACCTGAACCAATTGGCCAGTCCATTGCTACACCCTCGATACCAAGCAAATCTTCCAATTCCGCAATTAAATCTAATGGTGGACGTCCATCACGATCAAGCTTGTTCATAAACGTGAAAATTGGAATACCACGTTGCTTAACAACCTTAAACAACTTCTTTGTCTGTGGCTCGATACCTTTAGCAGAGTCAATTACCATGACAGCTGAGTCAACGGCCATTAATGTACGGTAAGTATCTTCTGAGAAGTCCTGGTGTCCTGGCGTATCCAAAATATTGATACGTTTGCCTTGATATTCAAACTGCATAACCGAACTAGTAACAGAAATCCCACGCTTCTTTTCGATTTCCATCCAGTCACTAGTAGCAAAATTGCCAGTTTTACGTGCCTTAACCGTACCTGCTTTACGAATTACCCCACCAAACAAAAGCATTTGTTCAGTAATCGTTGTCTTACCTGCATCGGGGTGAGAAATAATTGCAAATGTTCTTCTCTTTTTTACTTTATCTGCTAACTCTTTGTCCATTAGTCCTCGCTATCTTCTTCCTTTTTTGATTCATCAATCGTTAATAATACCGTCAACAAGCGTGACCCCTTCATCCTTCTAGTGGTCAAAGTCATCCCATCACCAATATCAACTGTTAACTTTTCTTCCTTAGCTGGAATCACTTTTAAAGTATTGATCACATAGCCTGCTATCGTATCAACATCTTCCATTTGAAGATTAGTACCAAATTGCTCATTAAAATCATCTAATGGCATCTTACCGTAAATAATGTACTTATTTGGAGCTATTTGGTTAAAAAGAATCTCAGTGTGATCAACTTCATCATCAATATCGCCCACAATCTCTTCAACCAAATCTTCAATTGTAGCTAAACCAGTTACACCGCCATATTCATCTGTCAAAATTGCTAATTGTCGTTGCGTTTGCTGCATTTCCATCAACAAATCGCCCAGCTCGGCAGTTTCTGGTGCAAACAGCGGCTCAGTCATGACATCTTTATAGTCAAGATTATCAAAACCCTTTTGTTTAGCCTTTCGTAAAACCGTTCTGATATGAATAATCCCTACAATCTTATCCTTATCACGTTGATAAACGGGAATTCTAGAATATGGCTCACGAAGGATTTCATCTAGATTGTCTTGAAAACTGACTTCTCGATCAACCATGAAAGCATCCGTTCTAGGTACCATTACTTCACGGGCTGTCTTACCCTGAAAGTCCAAAATACCTTCTAGCATTGAAAATTCTGTATCATCAATTTTATGACTTTCATGTAAAGTAACAATTTCTTTTTCTAAATGATCTTTAGTCCCCACTTTTTTATCGCCGGATAATCTATTTTTTAAGCGACCAAACAGAGTTCCCGCTCCAGGATCACTATTCATTTTCGTACTCTCTTTCTTAAAAAAGTTATCTAAATATAGCTATTATAGCATAGAGCCAATAACAATTATGTTAAAATAGCACATAAGACTAGGAGGTTCGTCATGAAAAAAAGTCATGTCTTACTCGTTTTTACATTTCTTTTGCTAATTCCCTATATCTGTAGCTTAGCTATTATTGGAATCGGCTATAATGCATTAGTTTTACATTCAGCTGAACTTTATCGCACATTAATCGGCTCATTAGTTGGCGCAATCATTATGTTTGCTGTCAAGGCTACTATTCAACGGCCTGTTGATTTATTAGCTGTTCAAACCAACGATGGCTTACTGAAGCAGCTTTTACGTTTCTTCAGTATCAGACGACGCTACTGGCTTTTAGCAGCTAATATTATCTTAGACTTTGTTCTTTGCTTTGCTGCTACCTACATAATACGTGCTCTTTTAACACTTGATCAAATCGTAGGCAGCTCCATCGGCTTTGTTTTGTTAATCATGTTTGTTTCAACTTGTCTTGGCGCTTATGTTGAATACGATAACCTGTCAATCGACCCTGAGCAGCATTAATTACTTGCTGGCCTTCAAGTACATTACTTGGGCCAGTTTTTTTGTATCCATGTCAAGATCCCAAGTAATATATGGCGTGTCACTGTCACCCAAATTTTCATGTACTTCAATTCCGCTAGCAACTACTTTTTTGGCAAAATTTGGCACGGTACTAGTCAACGGTAAGTTGAAAAAGACTAAAGTTTGATTCTCTTCTACTTCCTCCGCTACCTCTGCAGCTGGTAATTCAAACTTCATTAAACCCGTTGGCACTTCATCTTTTGCTACATCTGCTAAAACGCCATACCAATACATAAAGCTGTCCTCACCTGATACCACTAGGACAGAACGCTTATTTTCTAAATTATGATCAGCTAAAAATTTTTGAAAAGTTTCATCATTTTCCATTTGCTGATTAGCTTCCATAAAGCTCTTTTGAGCATTCATCAAACCAGCTGGAAATGGACGACCAATAAATAATCTTGATTCAATATTTTTCTTCATTTTTTCTCCTAATATTCTACTAATTCGTCTAAATCAATTATTTCACCGTTTAAAAAGGCATCAATCTCACCTGATGAAAAACCGTGACTAAACAAATATTTTTTTATTTTAAAATTGCGTTCAATTTCTGGAAGATTTCTAAAACGCTTGTAAGCCTTAATTCCTTGTTTCTTCAAAGCTTCTGTTTGTGCATTCTCATCTTCTTTAAGATCCATTGCATCAATAATAACGTTACTAATCCCGCTATCAAAGCCATGCGTTAATAATTTAGTACGCATCTTACGCTCTAATTCACGCTGTGAAATCTTGCCAACTTGATGGCTCATCGACTTAATCACGCGTTGGCCCACTTCGAGCCAATCTTCTTCATCAATTTCATCTAACTTATCCTGACTAATTTCAGGATCAACGCCTTTTTGCGTCAACTTTCGTAATAAACTTTTAGGGCCATCAGAGCCAACACGCAAATCATTTTTGATAAACAGCTTGGCATATTGACGATCATCAAGATAGCCTAATTCATTCAATTGACTAACAGCACTATTGGCTGCTTCATCAGAGATTTCGTGTTTTTTTAAATATTGCAGCACCTCAAAGATGGTCCGAGGCTCGTAACTCAAAAAATGAGCCGCTAAATCACTAGCCTTAGCATCAGCATCAAATTGCCTAATCTTTTCAACCTGCTCATCATTTAATTCTTTACCCTTAAGCAGCACAAATTCTGCCAACGTTTTCTCTCCGGCAGAAAAAGCATATTTTCCATCAATAAAAACATTATAGCGACCTGGTCGTTTTTGTGCACTTACTTTGGTTATGATCAACTTGTTTCACCTCGCATATTTTTCTACATCCATGCTAGCAAATTTTGCTAAAGCTTGCTAAGAACTTTTTCCAGGTAGTACAATTAATTGAACACAATTTAGTTTTTAGTAGAAAGAATTAACGATGAACAGAAAATTTACCCATAATAAATCAAAACATGAAAAAGACGTCATCATCACTATTAAAAGTTTAGGAATTAATGGTGAAGGAATTGGTTACTACAAGAAAAAGATTATCTTCATTCCTGGTGCCTTGCCAGACGAAGTAGTAGTTGCCAAGATTGTTAAATCATATCCACACTACATCCAAGGCGAACTGGTTAGAATTAAAGAAAAAAGTCCAGATCGCGTAGACTTCCCTGAAGGTGTTGATCCCGAGATTGGTGGCTTAGAATTAGTACACTTGTCTTACGACAAACAACTTGAATTCAAGAAGAACAATATGCTTGAATCATTACGCAAGTACCATCCTCGTAATTACAATAAGTATAAAGTTAAAAATACTATCGCTGCTCCTGACCCATGGCATTATCGCAACAAGGCTCAATATCAAATTGAAAAAGATCATGGTCAACTTAAGCTTGGACTTTTTGCTCCAAATTCCCACCGCTTGATTGACTTACCAAAGATGCCAACTCAAAGTGAAGATACACAAAAAACGGAACGTAAAATCAAGGTTTTAATTGAAAAATTGCATGTTCCTGTTGCCAACTATCGTCGTCATTTACCTGGCATTAAGACCGTAGTTGTCCGTCAATCAGAAGCAACTAAGGAAATCCAGGTAACCTTGATCACGATCGGCCACAAGATTAAGAACTTAATCCCTCTTGCTAAAGAAATTATGAAACTTGATCATGTAGTTTCTGTCTATCAGAATGAAACCGAATGGCAGAATCCACAAGTTTGGGGAAATAAAACCGAAAAGCTTTTGGGCAAGAATCAAATCACCGAAGAAATCTTAGGTAAAAAATTCGCCTTATCACCACGTGCCTTCTTCCAATTGAACCCAGTTCAAACCATCAATCTTTACTCAGAAGCATTGAAATACTTAGACCTAACCCCCGATCAAACCTTGATTGATGCCTATAGTGGTGTTGGTACCTTAGGTATTTTGGCAGCTGACCGCGTTAAGCAAGTTGTTGGAATCGAAACCATTCCAGAGGCAGTCAAAGACGCACAACATAATGTCGAGCTTAACCACATCAAAAATGCTGATTATATTCAAGGCAGTGTTGAAAAGATTTTGCCAGAATTACAAAATAGTGGTGTTGCAATCAATGCTTTAATCGTAGACCCACCAAGAACGGGCTTAGCTAAAAGCTTGATCAAAACCCTCTTGCGGGTTAAACCTGAAACTTTTGTCTACATCTCATGTAATCCCTCAACCTTAGCTCAAGACTTAGTTTTACTTAGCGAGGCATATGATGTTCGGGTCATCCAAAATGTAGACATGTTACCACAAACCCCACGCTGTGAGGCAATTGCTAAGTTAGTGCTCAGAAAAGATAGATAAATCCAACAACCTAGTCTTTGGCTAGGTTGTTTTTGTATATAAAAAAGCGGCTACTGGACAATCCTGTCCCTTAGTAGCCGCAATTTCAAGTGGATGAGGTAGCTCATCAATTGATAGTCACGATTTTTAGTTGTTTGGTATGTATTTAAACAATGGCATTATCGCAACCAATATTAACATTCACTTGTTCGGGTCTTTACATAAAATGTAACTTTTAATAAATTGGAGTTTTTGCGAACAGCCAATGATAATTAATCAAATAATTTTTAATTAAGCTATTTATGGCTGACACCTCTACGTATAGAGAATCTTTCAAGTTTCCAATAATAATACAATTCTGGAGATAAAAACTTACTTATATTTTTTTATAGTTGTTAACTTTTATTTCTACCTCTTCCACACTATTCATTATATCTAGTTGTGAAACCGTTTACAAGAACTAACCCACATATTTTTGCAAAAATCTTTCTACTTGTTGTCGATATTGCTTTGGATACATTGGATAAGACAAAGCATGCCCTGCAAGTGGCGCAAGCCAAATTTGCTTTGGAGCAGCTGTTGCCGCATAATTTTGCCAGACCATTTTAGTTGGCACAAAGTGATCCTTGCCGCCATGAATAAATAAAAATGGTCGCGTATTTTTATTTAACTGAGCAACCGCAGAAGCATCTTTTAAATAAAAGCCATTTTTCACTCTATTAATTCCACTAACCAAATCAACTATTGGAAACCGTGGAAAAGCCTTCATATGAAATAAATTTTGAGCTTGATAGTTAATTTCACCTTTCACGGTTGAATAACCACAATCTTCAATAAAAGCTTTCACTTGTGGTGGCAAAAGCATACCGCTTACCATCATTTCCGTTGCACCACCCATGCTTTGACCCATAATTACAATTTTGGCATTTGTACCAGTTTGATCAATTACTTGATAGATCCAACGCAAAATATCATCTTTTTCAACCCAGCCATAGCCGATATACTTACCTTCGCTACGCCCTTGGGCACGTGCGTCTGGAACGAGAACATTATAACCAAAATCATAAAACATTTTGGCAAAACCAGCCATACTATCTCCATCACTCATAAAGCCATGTAATAAAATTGCGGTTTTTTTGGCATGTTGATCAAGGTACTGGGCGAACAAAGTTATGCCGCTATCAGTTTTTAAAGTCCATTTTTTCTTAGAAAAATCTCTAAACCAAACCTTATCACGATAAAGTGGATCCTTGCCTGATAATTCTCTGGAGTCAACTTTTTTATTAAACGGTGTCATCGCCATCTTGAAAAAGTACTCGCTTGCCGCAAACAAGCCAGCTCCAGCAATTAATGCGGAAGACAATAATAGTTTCTTTTTCATCTTTTAACACTTCCAAATTCAATTATTTCACTTTTCATTTTATAATTAAATTGCTGAAAATTTACAATCCTTATGACTTAATTATACTGAAAAATGCGCTTAACAGACTTACTTCAATTAATCGATGACCTGAACCTGAATACTAAATTTTATCTAAAGCATGATGACAAACTACTTAAGTGGGGAAAACTCACTATTGCCGAAGGAAAATGTCTGCTGCTACCCGGGCAAACAGCAATGACCAAACAAAAATTGATTAAATTAGTTGGCCACATGCGTGGTCGCGGCATCCCCTTGTTAATGGTCATTGACCAAAAAGAATATTCCATTTTCGGCCTACAGATTCGCGAAGATACTGGACAAGCAATTTTAATGTAAAAAAAGAGCACAAATGTGCTCTTTTTCTTATTCTTTTACGCGGTATTGACGAATATGATCCTTAGTACCAGCAAAATACCAAGTACCTACTTCATCGTCGCTAGTTAATTCTAAGCCATCCTCAGGATCTAACAAAGCCGTATTGAAGACGTCTTCATATTGCTTAACTGTCAGCTTCTTCTGCCGATCAAGCATTGCTTGATCAGCTGTAGGATCAATTTGTTTTTCATATCCTTCAACCAACTTGCCACTATAAAACTCAGCCATTGCACCTGAACCATATGAAAACAGGCCAATTAATGAGCCAGCGGGTAATTCACCATTCTCTAGCAAACTAAGTAAACTCATATAAAGTGAAGCGGTGTAGATATTACCTACTCGGCTTGATAATTGTTTAGCAGCCGCAAAACTACGCTCCAACTTGATCATTGTTGCTTGATCTTGCCCCTCAATAGCAATATTGTTAGCCTTCATCCCCATCTTAGTAAATGGCAAATGGTAAGTAATCGCATCAAAGTCGCTTGTTTTCAATCCTTTTTGCTTCTTATAATCAGTAAAGGTCTTCTTGAAGAAATCCAAGTAAACTTGAGTCGAATACTTGCCGTCAACTAAAGCGGTGCGAGAATAATTTGGTCTCCAGAAGTCGTTAATATCTTCGCTGTAAGCTGAATGACCATTATTTAGGGCTAAAATGCTTGGGTCAGCTTTGATGAGCATTGCCACGCTACCGGCTCCTTGTGTTACCTCACCAGCAGTATTAACACCATAGCGAGCAATATCACTACCGATGACAATTGCGGTTTGTTCAGGATGTACCCGAACAAAATCACGTGCCATCATTAAGGCTGCCGTTAAACCAAAGCAAGCTTCCTTTACTTCAAAAGTTCTTACTTCTGGCTTCAACTTTAAGGCTGTTTTTACAAATAAAGAAGCTGACTTTGATTGATCAATACTGCTTTCAGTCCCAAAAATTAATAGACCAACTTTATTCTTATCAATCTTGTCAATAAACTTTAAAGTCGCATTAATTCCCATTGAAACTGCATCTTGCGTAATATCCGCAACACTCATCTCTCTTTGACCAATGCCAACTAAAAACTTATTTGGATCTTGCTTTCTTGCGTTCGCCAAATCGACCATATCAACGTACTTGTCTGGCGTAAAAAGTCCAATTTGATCAATACCTACTTGCATTATTTTTCCTTTCTTATTTTTGCTAAAAGCTCCTTAGCATGACTTTCAGAATAATTTTTTTCACTAATCATCGCAGCTAGTAGCTGCTTGCGCTCATGTTCGTCATCGGTTAATTCAGTGACTACGTTTCTAGCCTGCAACTTCATATGCCCTGCTTGAATGCCGACAGTAGAAATTGCCAGCAAAGCTGCTAGGTTGTTGGCTAAAGCCACGCTAACAATAATCTTAGCTAGAGTTTTACTCGTGATTTTTTGTCCTAAAATAGCAAAACTTTGTTGGACGTCATGACGGGCCTTAATTGAGCCGCCAACTACTCCGATCGCCATTGGCAACGTTAATTCGCCAACTAAATAACTACCCTGCATCGTCCACTTTGATAAACTGCGATATTGGCCATCATGATTGGCTAAAACTGCAGTGGCTGCTTCAATTGCCCGATAATCATTGCCTGTGGCGATTAAGACGGCGTCGGCTCCATTCATGATTCCCTTATTGTTAGTTACCGCACGATAAGGATCGTCAATTCCAATTTTTCCTAATAGAGCAACACGTTGTGCAACTTGCATCCCACCAATCGTTTGTGGATCAATCTTCACTTTAGCCGTGGCCAATTGGCTAGGATAATTTGATAAAATCGCAAATAATTTTTCATCAACACCAGCATAATTTTCTAATTTAGCCGCTAAAAATTCCAAAATCGAGTTGGTTTTATTCGCGCCCATCGCCTCAGCTGGATCAACCAATACTTTTAAGTAAAGCAAATCCTCTTTCTGCACAGCAGTTATTTTTCTAGTACCACCACCATGACGGACTAAGCTGGAAAACTTTTGATTAGCTAATTCGACTAAGTGCGGAAATTCTTTTTCTAATTCAATTAATGAAAAAGAATTGTTGACCTTCAAAACGATTTGACCATAAATCCCTTGTCGGTCGCTGCTAGCTGTCACACCACCATTTCTAGCAAAGATACTAGCTCCATGATTGGCGGCAGCAACTACTGAGGGTTCTTCAACAGCCATTGGCACCCAATATTTTTGTCCATTGACTATTAAGTTTTGTACTACACCTAAAGGCAAACGCAACTGCCCTACAACATTTTCACTCAATTCATCTAGACGTCTCAAAACCGTATCATCGATTTGCCCTAATGCAATACCTTCGTCCTGTAATAACTTACGTCTAGCTTCAGGCTCTAATTGATAAAATTTCATTCTGCATTCTCGATTTCATAAGCAATCGCCTGACCGCCACCGATACACAAAGTAACCAGGGCACGTCTGCCTTTTCTCTTCTTTAATCCACTAATTGCACTAGCAACTAAGCGTGTACCCGTTGCACCTAAAGGATGACCTAACGCGATTGCGCCACCCATAATATTCAATTTATCAGTTGGAATTTGTAAGTCGCGAGCTACCGCTACGCTTTGGGCCGCAAAAGCTTCATTTAATTCGATAATATCATAGTCATCAAAATTACGTCCCGTCTTCTTAAGCAGTTTTTTAACCGCATAATATGGAGTATAACCCATCAGTGCAGGATCAAAGCCAGCTTCCGCAAATTCACCTAACTTGGCAATTGGCGTTAAGCCTAACTCTTTCATTTTCTCCTTAGTTGCCAGAACTAACATACTTGCACCATCAGTCAAAGGAGACGAGTTTCCGGCAGTCACTTCACCATCCGCCTTAAAAACAGGCTTTAAGTTACTCAATGCCTCAAGCGTTGTATCCGGACGAATTGGTTCATCATGATCTAAACTTTGACCATCAATCTCCACATCCAGGATCTCATTATCAAAAAATCCGGATTTAACTGCTGCAGCTGCCTTTTTATGCGACTGCAATGCAAATTCATCCATATCCTGACGACTAACATGATATTTCTCTGCTACGTTTTCGGCAGTAATTCCCATATGCTTGCCAGAAAAAGCATCCATCAAACCATCGTTAAGCATAGTACTTACTAGGTGATCTGCTGGATCATTTTTGTTTTCTTTTTTAACAAAATAAGGCGCATTAGTCATGCTCTCACTACCGCCGACAGCTACTAGATCCAAATCGCCTAGTTCCATCTGTCCTTGAGCTAGACGTAAAGCTTTCAGACTTGAGCCGCAGACTTCATTAATTGTAACGGCTGCAGAAGCTTCACTCATCCCTGAATGTAAGGCAACTTGGCGAGCCATATTCTCACCTAAGCCGGTATCCAAAACATTCCCCATAAACAGTGCTTGAACATCAGCTGGCTTAATATTGCCCGCCTTCATTGTTCCTTTCAAGGCCATTACACCCAAATCAATTGCAGAAGCATCCTTAAAAAATCCTCGGTACTTGCCAAAAGGTGTTCTTTTAGCTGCAACAATATAAATGTCCTTCATATATTTTCTCTCCATAATGTGTATTTTTTAACAAATATGATAATAGCAAAAAAATATTAAGAAAAACATAAAAAGACTACGCCGCAGCGTAGTCTCCCTAATAATTAAGCTTATTTTTTATTTTGCTTACCTTCGGCTTCAAACTTCTTGCTCAATTGCATGATATATGCCCGCAATTGTTCCTTAATTTCTGGGTGCTTCAAACCATATTCAATTGAAGTTTCAAGGTAGCCTTCTTTGTTACCAACATCATGACGTTCGCCTTTAAAGACATGAGCAAAGACACGTTGAGTCTTGTTCATTGTATCAATCGCATCAGTCAATTGAATTTCACCGCCACGACCTGGTTTTTGGTTAGCCAAAATATCAAAAATTTCAGGTGTTAATAAGTAACGACCAATAATGGCATAATCACTAGGTGCTTTATCAATATCAGGCTTTTCAACGAATGACTTAACATTGATCAGTCCTGGCATGATCTCATTTTCCGGTTCGATGACACCATACTTAGAAACTTCTTCATGTGGCACAGGCATAACTGCAATTGTAGAAGCATGCGTCTTGTTATAGCGATCGATCAATTGCTTGGTCAATGGCACCTTATCTTCCATTAAGTCGTCGCCCAACATAACTACAAATGGTTCATCCCCAACAAAACTGCGAGCACGGAAGATGGCGTCTCCTAAACCTGCTGGATGCGGTTGACGAGTGTAATACAAGTTAACGCCTAAATCAGTAATTCCTTCGGTTAGGCGAAGCAATTCTTTTTTACCCTTTTCTTCCAAATCTTGTTCTAGTTCTGGATTAGAATCAAAGTGATCTTCAATTGGGCGTTTGTTCTTGCCAATTACAATTAAAATATCTTCGATTCCTGACTTTTTAGCCTCTTCAACGATAAACTGAATTGTTGGTTTATCAACGATAGGTAACATTTCCTTAGGTAAAGCCTTAGTTGCAGGTAAAAATCTAGTACCCAAACCAGCTGATGGGATAACGGCTTTTCTTACTTTCATAAAAGCACACTTTCTATTTCAATTTTATAAGTTCATCATAACAAAATATGCATTTTTCAGCTACTTAGTTTTTCGTCTTTTCTTTTGAATATAACTGGCAATACGACCAGCAGAATATTCAACTTGTCCAACACGGTTTCGCACAATAGCAGCGTTAACACCAACGCCAAATAAAAATAATACTGCTGCAATATTCAACCAGAGCATAAAGATGATAAACGTACCAACAATGCCATAATTCTCCCAAGTAATCGGGAAATGGTGTAAATAGAAACTAAAAAGAAATGATAGGGCTAACCAGCCTACAACAGTTACAAAAACTCCTGGCCAAATTACTCTCTTTTTGAGTTTTATATTAGGCAAAACATAGTTCAAATACCATAATGCTAGCATCATAACCAATATTAATACTGGATAGCGATAACTAAAGATCTTGCTAATTTCATTAAGTGGTAGCTGAAAAATCGGTCCTAAAAAGTTGAGTACTTGTTGCCCAAAAACCAAGGCCAATGTAGCAATTGTAAATACTAGAATCATCAATCCTGTAAAAACAAAAGTAATAGTTCTAGTCCAAAGAAAATTAAGCATTGATAATTTTAATTCAACTTGATGAACCCCATAAAGTCTATTTTCTCCAAGACGAATTGCATTAACCATATTTGATAATGACCAAACTGCAAACACAATACCAAAAGAAATATAGCCTGTTGATGTAGTTTTCAATAAAGAATTTATAATTGGCATAATGAATTTTGACACTTGGTCTGGAAAAACCAAGTTCAAATATTCAGCAATAGGCGCAGTATCAATGTGAAACAACGGTAACACGTTACCAATGATAATAATAATCGGAAAAATAGAAAACAAAATGTAGTAGGCAATAATAATTGAACTAGCAAATATCTCTCCTTGAGATAAGGTGGTTCGTAATGTAGAAATAAATTGCCCAATTTTTAAACCAAAATGGTTTTTACCATTTTTCATCCATTATCCTAATCATCCATCTCATCAAAGTGAGGGATGTACTTTTCTAAGCCATCGTAAGGATGCTGCAGAGTCAAGATCTTAGGACCATCCTTTGTAATTGCAAAGGTGTGTTCAAATTGAGCAGCATTAGAACCATCTGGAGTTGCGTAGTAAACCCAATCATCGTTAGGATCGTCAACAGTACGTTGGTCGATGTGCCAGTCGCCACCAGCTTCTACCATAGGTTCACAAGTAATAGTCATGCCTTCACGCAAGCGAAGACCATGACCTGCCTTGCCCCAGTGAGGAACTTCTGGATCTTCATGAATTGATGGTTGAATACCGTGGCCAATTAATTCACGTACATCACCGTAATGATTTTCATCTTCAACATAATGTTGGATAGCAGCACCGATATCACCAATTCTGTTACCTAAAACAGCTTGGTCAATTCCGAGATACATTGCTTTTTTGGTTACTTCAATTAATTTCTTATCAGCTTCGGAAATTTCGCCAACTGGATAAGTAGTACATGAATCTGATTCATAACCGTTCAAGTTGCAAGTTACATCAACCTTAACGATATCGCCTTCCTTTAAGATGCGATCTTTTCTTGGAGTTTGGTGGGCAATTTCATCGTTAACCGAAATACAAGTACCATACTTATAACCTTCAAAACCTTGTTCTGAAAGGCGGCCGCCACGACTTGATACGAAGTCTTGACAAAACTCTTCAATTTCCCAGGTAGAAATGCCTGGCTTAATCACATCACGTAAGCCTTCAAACATAGTTGCAAGAAGATGTCCTGAAGCTTGCATGCCTTTAAGTTCACGAATTGATTTAATTGTAATCAAAATAATTTCTCCTTTATAAATTTTTATTTAGTTTCAGATATTTCTATTATACCGTTTTCCAAAATACTTTTAAAAGGTCGGGTTTTTGTAGAATCAAAACAAAACTCTAGAAATACCTGAAATATTTTTAAAGTTTGCTAAAACTAAACGTTTTTGCAATAGTTTCATGTATAATAAGATGTCGTATAATGCAGTGAAAGGTATGAAAAATCATGAAAGCAAGAATTGTTTATGCCAGCATGACTGGTAACGATGAAGACATGGCTGATATTTTAGAAGAAGATCTTCAAGATTATGGCTTTGACGTTGAAACAAGTGATGTCGGCTTCACTGATGCCAATGACTACTTAGATAGTGATCTTTGCATTTTTATCACCTACACCTATGGTGAAGGCGTAATGACTGATGAATTGGCAGACTTTTATGGGGAGTTAAAAGACTTGGATCTAACAGGCAAACATTTTGCTGTGATGGGTTCTGGCGATAAGACCTACGGTGAACACTTTTGTGAAAATGTTTTTGACTATGAAAAAGCATTCAAGGATTGCGGCGCAACTGAAATTACTAAACCCGTAACAATTGAAAATGCGCCAGATGATGATGCAGTCGCTGCAATCGATCAAGCTGCAAAGGAAATGGCCGATAAGTTAAATGGCTAATAACAAAAAAGACGTCACAGCTGTTGATCAGGCACAAATACGCCGTCTAGGTCAAAAATTAATCAAGCGACACCGTAATCTTTGGGTTTACATGGTTTTCGGCTTTGTCGCTGCATTAATCAATACCTTAGTCTTCATGGTCTTACACTCATGGTGGCATAATGTGATGGTAATTTCTAACACCATCGCCTTCATCGTCTCCAACCTGGCATCTTTCTGGTTTAACCAAAAGGCTGTTTTTATCAATAATGTCGATCATGAACACAGCACGTGGCATAAACTAATCGTCTTTTTCACTTATCGCGTCATCAGTTTAATCCCTGATACATTAATTATGTTAGTCGGCTTATCCTGGCTGCATTTAAACGCATTACTAGTCAAAATTATCGACCAAATTTTAGTCGGTGTATTTAATTACTTAACTACTAGATCAGTCTTTCAAAAGCAAGAACATACTATGATTGAACGTGCAAAAATGCGCATTCAAGAACAAAAAAATAAAAGAGATAGCAAAAATTAAAACTGTCTCTTTATTTTTTTACTCAAAATCTTTTGGTTTACTTTCACTATCTTGATTAAAGTAATAATAAATATCATCCATAATTCGATCAGCTGCATGTCCATCTCCATATGGATTTTTGGCATTAGCCATCCGATCATATTCGTTTTTGTTTTCTAACAAAGCTAGCATTTCTTCACGCACCTTGTCGACTTCAGTTCCAACTAACTTCAAGGTACCGGCCTTTACGCCTTCAGGACGTTCCGTCGTATCACGTAAAACCAAAACTGGTTTACCTAAACTAGGAGCTTCTTCTTGTACGCCACCTGAATCAGTCATGATAAAGTATGAACGTTTAGCTAAGTTATGGAAATCTACTACATCAAGCGGCTCAATCAAATGAATCCTTGGATCACCACCAAGCACTTCATTAGCCACTTTTTGTACTCGTGGAGATAAGTGAACTGGATAAATAATTTCTACATCAGGATGCGAATCAATTACTTGCCGCATTACTTTAAATACTCGGCGCATTGGCTCACCTTGATTTTCTCGACGGTGCATAGTAACCAAAATTACCTTATTACCAGGAGTAATTGCGTCCATTACCTCATGATGATAATCTTGTTGTACAGTCTGTGCTAAAGCATCGATTGCCGTATTTCCAGTAACGAAAATAAAATCAGAATGGTGATTTTCCTTCAGTAAATTAGCCTTACTCAATTCGGTTGGTGCAAAATATAAATCGGCTAAATCATCCGTCATCTGCCGATTCATTTCTTCAGGATATGGTGAATACTTATTCCAAGTTCTCAGACCTGCCTCCACATGTCCCAATGTAGTTTGCTGATAAAAAGTAGCTAAAGAAGCCGCAAAACTAGTCGTCGTATCGCCGTGAACCAAGACAATATCTGGTTTCTCTTCTTTGATCACCTTAGATAAATCAATCATCACTTTAGAAGTAATTTCTTCTAGAGTTTGATTTTGGTGCATAATATTAAAGTCATAATCCGGTTTAATTTTAAAAATATCTAGCACTTGGTCCAACATTTCGCGGTGTTGTGCGCTAACGACCGTTACTTCTTCAAAACGATCATCTTTTTTTAGTTTCAAAACAAGTGGTGCCATCTTGATTGCCTCTGGACGCGTTCCAAAAACAGTCATTACCTTAATTTTCCTCATTAAAAAATTCCTCCGCTTAACTATTTTACTATACCTGATTTTAGACTATCTTGCACCCGCTTTCTGTGTTTTAATGGAAGTATTAAATTGAAAGTTGGTCGATGCATGAATTCATCATTACTATTATTAATTACAACTGGTTTAATTATTTTGATTGGAACGTTTTGCCTTGTTTTTGGTATGGACAAAAACAGACCCGCTAAAACTAGAAAATATTTACTTTATACTGCACTAATCTGTGTTTTCCTAGTTTGGGGCTTAATTACTGCAATTATGCTTCAACCCTTAGGATAATAAAGATATCTTTTGGATAACCAAAGCATGTAAAAAGCCTGCAAGTTAAATACTTGCAGGCTTTTTTCTATGACCCCGGTGAGATTCGAACTCACCTCTACGGTTTAGGAGACCATTGTTCTATCCAGATGAACTACGGGGTCAAACCTAAGATTAACTTTACCAAAAAAAGTGGTAATAGTTAACCTTTTTTTAGAATTGTGGATTAAAAAATGTTTTCGGATGGTTGGTATCAGCAATCTTATCAGCTGCTTTAACAAAAGGCATCCAAATTAGCAAAGCAACAATCATATTTAAAATGCTTAAAACAATTGCACGCCAATCATAATTGCAAGCCAGAAATGGGCCAATAACTGGTGGCATGATGCTAGGTACTGCCACTTGAACTGGATTAACCAATCCCATAATGCTAACCCAATAAGAAAAGGCAACATTAACTAGTGGCGCTAATACAAATGGAATTAGATACACTGGATTTAGCACTACAGGCAGGCCCAAGAGAATTGGTTCGCCAATGTTAAAAATTCCTGGAGCTAGTGAGATTTTGGCAATTGTGCGATAATCACTGCGTTTAGAAAACATTAAAATCGCCACAATTAGCATTAAGGTTCCACCAGCACCGCCAAACCAGGCAAAGACATCAAATGAGCCACGTACCCATACATATGGTGGAATATTTCCATTACTAATCGCTGTGATGTTATCATTTTGAGCAGTCATCCAAATTGAATCCAAAATTGGTGATAGAACCCCTATACCATTAATTCCAAAAAACCAAAATAACTGCACTAATAAAGTAATGACAATTACCGTACCAAAGCCTTGTCCCCACTTTACTAATGGAGTTTGAATTGTGGTAAGCAACCAATTTCCAAAATATTTACCGGTAAGAATTTGGAACAAATAATTAATTCCACCTACACCAAATATTGCAATCATTGCAGGTAATAAAGAATCAAAAGCAGCTTGTTCAGCATGGGGCAAGTTCGATGTCACATGCAACATAATCCTTGCTTTATAGCAAGCATAATAAATAAAAAAGCCTAATGAGCCAAACAAAATAGCAGTAAAGAGGCCAGTAGTTGAGAACTGACTAATGTCAAATGCATTATGCAGTGTAACATTATCACCATGAAATTTAATCTTAGCTATATTGGCAATGCTTAGTGCAAAAGAAGATAATGCCACAATTGAAGCAGCAAGTCTATTTCCTTCAAAAGCTTTTGCTAGTTGATAGCCTAAAGCCAATGCTAAGAAAAAGGCAAATAATGAAAATGTCCCTCGCCAAACTAAATTACTGATTGCTACCAATGGCTGCATCGCAAAAGCAAAGGCATACCAGCCTAGATGATCATGAGCTGCTTCAATTAAGCTCTTAATTAAAACTGCTAATGATCCTGCCATTGTAATTGGCATTAATGAGACAAATGCATCCCGTAAAGCAACTAGCCATCTTATCTGACCCCATCTACTAGCTAGCGGCAAAACATAGTCCTCTAGCCATCTAACTAAACGAATCATTTCTTTCCTTTCAAGTAATGTGGATGATATCCCTTGTTCTTATTACGTTTCTTGCGTTTTTTAGTTTTATTTTTCTTAGTCGAAGTCTTAATGGGCTGCTCTTTAGCCTGCTTCTTTTCCTTCTTGAGTTTAGGCTTTTCAGTTGTTAAATGATAGCCTGCAAAGTAGACACGCTCTATTTGTAATTGATCTGCCAATAATTTCTTCAAATCACGAAAATCGTGATCATCGCCTAAGGTAACCACATAACCTTCAGCGTTCATTCGACCTGTTCTTCCTGCCCGGTGCATGTAAGTATTAGTCTCGCTCGGAATATCAAAATTAATCACATAGGTAAGGCCTGGAATGTCCAACCCACGCGCAGCCAAATCCGTTGCTAGCAGCAATTTCGTCTTACCAGTAGCTAGGTCATTTAAGGCTTTTTCACGGCGTTCTTTACCAAATTCATTAGCTAATAATTCGAACTTAGTCTTAGTATGCCCAAAAATACCAGCAAAGCGCATCATCGTTTTATTTGAATCAAAGAACAAAATTCCCTTAAAGTGATCCAACTTAGTCATTCGCTGCAAAAATTCAATCTTGTGTTGATTGTCTACTTGCAAAAAATAATGTTTAGTCGCTGAAGCTTGTTCATTTCTGACATCTACTAACAAGAAATGACGGTTAAAAACTTGTTCCGCATCCCGTGTAATCTCAGAATCGGTTGCTCCAAATAATAAGATTTGACTGTCTGGACCCAGATTTTGCCCTAATGCTGATAACAATTCCATTTTAGTAAATTCTAAAATATCATCGGCTTCATCAATAATCAAAGTCTTGATCTGGTTTACTTTAATTCGACCACTTGAGAAGAAGTCAAAAAAACGGCCTGGTGTAGCTACGACCACTTCAGGATGCTTTTTCTTCAGATTGTCTTCTTGTCTCTTTCTATTGCCAGCACCAACCAAGCTGACGCCTTTTAATCCTAAAGCGTGGATGTAAGGATTAATTGCATGACGAATTTGTACAGCTAATTCAGTCGTTGGCGCAATAATTACCACGCTGTTAGCATTACCTGGCTGTGCTTTTTCCAAACTAGGAAGTGCATAAGCCAATGTCTTACCCGTACCTGTCTTAGCCAATCCAACCAGGCTCGCACCATTGCGAATGGCATCATAGCTTTCTTTTTGAATTAAAGTTGGCTGGTCCTTGTGTTCTCTAATTAAAACTTGTTTGATTTTTTCTTGATACATTATTACTGTGTTAATTGCCCATACTTTTGCTTATATTGACCAACGGTCCCGTTATACGCGTACATCGTTACCTGGCTTTCTAAGCCTGAAACATTCCTTACGCGTCCGTTAGTAGTGTAGCACCAAAATGAATACTTTAATTTATTCGGTGCCTTACTGTTTGATGACATAAATAACGTTTGCGGATTAAAGTAATGTTGATATTTATGATCAACTTTCACCATGACTCTTTTGCCAGCTGCTTGCAATAAAGCCGCAAACTGCCCCATTGACCGCAAATATCTCGCTGAACGAGTAGTCACTGCCGGTACAATTAGAATTGGCAGCGAGCCCGTATTTTGTCCTACTTGCTTAAAAAAGTAGCGGTAATGCTGCATCGGAGTCGATTCATTGCTATAGGAAATCTCACTACCAAATGCCAAGTTCGTTCCTAAAATTTGGTCGCGATAAGACAGATAGTTTTCATCAAAATATGATCTGCCTTGGGTTGCTTTCAAATATATAAAGGAAACGCCATTAGATTGCAATTTATGTAAATCAACATAGTCAATATCTTGATTTAACTCAATCCCAATCGCACTTGAATTAGCATCTGGCGGTAAAGTTGTTTGCCGCTTAAAATTGAAAAAGCCAATCAAAAGAAATGCAATCGCCAGAATTAATAAAGTCAAAATCGCTGGCAAAGTATACTTATGCTGAAATCTTTTCATCGGCTAAATTCCTCCCTTAATTATTTTAACCGAAAAGCCTATCAATACAAAAATTTCTAGTCGATGTGCTAAAATTTAAATAATGTAAACGAAGGGCAACAAATAAATATGAAACGACAAATCTCATTCGGCCAAGCATTGGCTACCGTAGTCGGTTCTGTCATCGGAGCTGGCGTATTTTTCAAGATCGGAACAATTACTGCACAAACTGGCAGCACTTCAATGACCCTGTTTGTATGGATTTTAGCTGGGATCATTTCAATTGCATCAGGTTTGACCATTTCAGAAATTGCCGCCAGCTTAAAAATTAATGGTGCCATTAAGTATCTTGATTACACTTATGGCCGCGTGTGGGGTTTTCTTTTTGGCTGGGCACAAATGATTGTTTATTTTCCAGCTCAAATTGGTGCCCTAAGCTCAATTTTTGGCGTTCAGTTTGTCTCCTTATTTGGAATTAAGGCGAGGTATTCTAACCTAATAGCTATCTTGCTAGTGCTTTTTCTCTTAGGAATTAATCTAATCGGAACTAAATTTTCTAGCAAAATGCAGTCGGTCATCACTATCCTAAAAATCATTCCAATTGCTTTAATTATTATTTGGGGATTATTTAACCCTGCCAAAATACCTGCACCAATTATTCCGTTAACAGTCGGCACTGGACATTCATTTCCAACCGCCATTAGTCAAGGGTTACTTTCTGCGTTATTCGCCTTCGAAGGCTGGATTGTAGTGACTAATTTGGCTAACGAAGTCAAAAATCCAGAAAAAGACCTTTCACGGGCAATTATTTTAGGTCTTTCAGCAATTACATTGATTTATGTTTTAATCAATTATACTTTCATGACCGTTTTACCTATTGATCAATTAACTAATAACAATAATGCCGCGTTTCAAGCTTCAATGAAATTGTTTGGTCAATTTGGTGGAAAACTAGTCACTGTGGGAATTTTAATTTCTGTTTACGGTGCGGTTAACGCATTCATGCTGACAGGGATGCGCACGCCTTATATCTTGGCTCAAGACAATTTATTGCCATTCTCCAATAAAATTGGCAAGGCTAATATCCATACCGGTGTCCCAGTAGTTGGCGCGTTTATTGTTGATGCTATTGCAATTGTCATGATTCTACTAGGTAATTTTACTGTTTTAACTGACATGCTAGTCTTCGTTATGTGGACTTTCAACACAATGTTGTCAGTTGCCGTAATAATTTTGAGAAAGCGTGAGCCAGAATTAAAACGTCCATTTAAGGTTCCATGGTATCCGATCATTCCAATTATTTCCGTGATCGGTGGTATCTTCATCGTTGTCTCAACAATTATCAATCAATTTGTTCTTTCAATTATTGGTATTGGTTTAACATTGTTAGGACTGCCAATTTACTATTACATGCAAAAGAAAAATAATTAACGAAAAAAGCCGCCGATTTTGGGCGACTTTTTGTTTAAGTAAATATATTTATTAATGTTGTGAAGCACCGCTAGTTGCATCATTTTCTTGATGATCTTCATAGGCAGTATTGGCAGCAATTCGACCAAAAGTGAAAATATCTGCCAAGGAGTTACCACCCAAACGATTACCAGCATGAATGCCACCAGCATTTTCACCAGCAGAATATAGGCCATCAATAATTTGACCATCTTTATTCAAAACATGTGCCTTAGTATCAATTACTAAGCCGCCCATAGTGTGGTGAATAGCAGGCTTTCTCGGAGTAGCATAGAATGGTGCAACTTCACATTTGAGGCCTAATACATTCTTATGGAAGTCTGGATCCTCGCCACAATCAACGTAAGAATTATAATCCTGGATAGTTTTAACCAAAACTGCTGGATTCATTCCAATTTGTTTTGCCAAATCTTCAAGCGTATCAGCTCTAAACAAGGTTCCAGCCTTAACTTGCGCATCAAGTGACTCTTGGGTTGTATTGTAAGCAGTGTCCTTAATCTTATCGTCCGCAATTTGATAAATCAAACCACCATTTTCGATAACTGCCTTAGCCAAAACATCCCGTTCCGCAAATTCATTAACAAACCTCTTACCCTTTTTGTTAACCATAATATAGTTAGCAGGCGGAGTTACAACACCAGTGAAAAGCTCACCGGTCTTTGGATCAGCTACTGGCATTAATTGGATAAAGCCCATACCGAATAAGTCTGCACCAGCTTCAAGACCTAAGTTAATCCCATCGCCAGTAATTGCAGGTGAATTAGTTGTTGTACTATCGTCTGCAATGTTTGGCCAATAGGTATTGTATTTTTGAACCATCTTAGTACTGGCACCAAAGCCACCTGCCGTTAAAATTACTGCCTTAGCATGCACAGTCAAAGTACTACTGTCAGCGCGTGTTGCAATTACACCGCGTACTTTGCCATCTTCAATAATTAGTTTTTCAACACGAGTTTCAAGATATGGATCGACACCATGCTCTCTTATCCAATCACCCAAAACATGAATAAAGGCATAACCTAATGGCTCTACTGGCTTATGACCTCTGCGCCACAAACCACCAACTGGCTCTGTAACTTGAGAATTATCAAACTTAACACCCAAATCTTGGAGCCATTTAACAGAATTTAAAGCATTAGTTACCAATTCATGTACCAAAGCATATTTACCATGAATTTCGTTACCTTTTAAATCCGTCCTTTTACCACCTAAATAAGTTTGAATTTCATGGAGTAAAGTCGAATCAAATAAATAATCTGTACCAGAATCAATATATTCTTTGATTTGTCTTTGTAATCTTTCAAAATCAAAGCGGTATTCTAAATCAATTTGTTCAATTGGCGTATTAGCCAAGTCTTCTAAAGTCTGTTTTTCACCAGGAAGAGCCTTAAATTTACTTTGCCATTCTGGTTCAGCCGCATTCATTGGACCACCAGCACGGCTAGTATTACCACCGATCTGTGGATACTTTTCAAGAACAGCCACCCTTTCACCATGTTGAATTGAGCGAACTGCAGCTGCTAGACCAGCGCCACCTGCACCAACTACAGCTACATCAACAGTAATTTCTTCATCTTCTACCTTTGTAGCAGCGGGCTTTTCACGGTTTTTCCATTCGGTTGAATCGCCGCCTGCTTCATCAATTGCTTCGGCTACGCCATCAATCACACCATGACTGGAAATAGTCGCGCCACTGACCGCATCAACGTTTAAAGTTTGATTTTCCACAATTGTTTTAGGCAAACGTCTAAATACTTCATCGGCTACTCCCTTAGTTTCACCTGATGAATCTACTTTGATTGAAGTAACTTTATCGCCATCAATGTCAACTTCCATTGGCATTGATTCGGAACCATGACCTTTAGCTTTTACTTGATATTTTCCTGACTTCATTGCTTACACCTCTAATAAGTTTAATTTTATCCACAAGTTAATATTAGTGCGTCATCTGTTGATGTATCAAATATCAATTTCACTATACTTTCATAACAAAATTGTTATGAAATAACTATGTTTCGTTCTCCAAATAAAAAAAGCTTAATGCAAATAGTTATCCACATTAAACTTTTTAATTGCATGCTTTAATTAATAAACTGAAACTTGAAAGCTAAGATTAACGCTCCTTCCCCGCGCCTCTTGGCTTTTTCTTATCAAAATAAAAACGCAGGATCTCTCTGCGTTATACTTTAAATGTCAACCTGAAAATCCTACGCAATGAACAGTATAGAACAAATCGACACAGAAAACGATACTAAATCCTTAATTTCTTCATTTATCAAACTAATCGGTCTAGCTAAGTTAACTAAACAAGTCAACTTTAAGCGTAAATCTACCGTTTCATTAACCATGATCATCTCTTGGTTGATGTCAGTACACTTTGCTCGGCTTTCCTTATTCAGAGCTAAGAGTGACAAGCGTTTTTCCGTTAGAACTGCTCGCAATGTACTTAACGATGGCAGAATCAACTGGCAAAAACTATTATGCTTGATTGCAGCTCGGCTCATTGGCTGCTTCAAACATCCGTAAAAAGAAACATTATCTTTATTCAAGCATAGTTGAGGCTCAATATCATGGACATAGCTTTTTATTAAAGCTCGTCTTTGTCTCAAACCGTGGAAACAAGAACAAGTATTTGGTTTTAGCTACTACTCAGACAAAGCTTAGACCTGAAGAAATCGTCCAACTTTATGGCCGTGGATGGCAAATTAAAACATATTTTAAGACGTCTAAGCAATATCTTACTCTAGATAAATCTCAAGCTCAAAGCTATGACGGCCAATGTGGCTATATCGCAGTTACAGCAATAACTTATGATCTATTGGCCTGGCAGGAAAGACAAAATACAGATGATAAGACAATCGGAGATTTATTCTATCTAATGAACGAATCCTTACCTGATATTAGATTCGTAGATGCATTGGTCTACTTAATTTCAGAATTAAAAGAGCTTAAACAGAATAGTTTTGAAAAGATAGATGAAGTAATCAATGACTTTATTAACCAACTGCCACGATTCATACAAATTGCACTGAAACAGATCATATAAAAACTAATTACGTCTAGAAAAGCTCAATAGTGACAGGGCTTGAGCTTGATTTTGATGCTTTCAAGTTTCAGTATTTAAATTAAGCTTCAGAGGCGCCTGATACAGCATCTGCTTCTTGTTCATTTGAAACAGTAGAATAATTATAATTGGTATTATCCGCAGCAGTCGTACCTGCAACAAAACCAGAAGCATAGCTCCAGGAATTCATCATACTTGGCATTGAATCATGACCATTAGCACCACCAACAATTTCTCCTGCAGCATAGAAGTTACTTACGGGATTCATATCATTGTCAAGAAGCTGCATTTGATCAGTAGTTTCATATCCACCCAAAGTTGTGCAGAACAGAAGTTTTTGTTCAATTATATAATATGTATCGCCTTCGAACTCATGCATAAACTTCTTGTCTCTACCAAACTCAGGATCATAATCTGCTTTAACATCTTCAGTATAGTTATCAACAGTTTCCTTTAGCGTTTGATAATCAATACCTGCTTTTTCTGCCACGGTCTTCAAGTCGCCTTTGACCAGAACTGGACTCTTCTCGCCATCCAAATCAAAGAATGATTGAACTTCTTCTTTGGTAAAGCCATACTTAAGCATTAATTCATAGAAACGGTCCCAGGTTCTTTGATCCATGACAATGTAAGCTACCTTACCCTTTTGTTCGGCAATCGCATCCCTAAAATGCGTATAAGGTGCAGATTCGTTAACTATTCTCTTACCATCAGTATTAACAAAAATAGCCCCCATATCGGTCGCTTCTTTAGTTGAATAAGTTGTTAGCTTAGCAATACCAGGTTCAACTTCCAATCCATGTGGATATACCTTATACCAGTCTAAGTTACGAGTAACCAAATTCATATTTTTGGCAAAATCAAAATAATCACCGGTTGAAGTCATTGGACCATAATATGGAATATCAGTCTTATGAGCCTGATAATCACGTGCACCCCAACCACCAGCAGCTAAAACAAGTGACTTGAAATTGACATTAATTGTCTGGTGCTTGCCTTCAGCGGTTAAAGATACCAGTTTGCCAGCCTTATCTTTATTCAACTTTTCAACACGGGCATCTAAGATAATTTGTCCGCCTTTTTTTTCAAATGCCTCAGCCACCTTAGTCACTAATTCATATGAGCTTTCACTAGGCATTTCAATTTGACGATTTACACTATGTTCAACTGTTTGGGTTTCCGCTTTTTGATAAGTCAAATTTGCAAATTCAGTAATAAAGTCTACGGCCCTACCAATATTGTTAGCTAATAACTTTGACAACATTGGATAATTGGTACCGCGGCATTCACGAGTAATATCTTGAACTAGTCTATTTGGCGAATCCTTCTTTGCCGTTTCACCAAATAATTCTGCAGAAACTTTAGAGCCAGTTCCTACAACATTTGAGCCATTTAAAATAGTTGCTCCACCTAAATAGCCATTTTTTTCAAGTACAACTACTTTTTTACCCATCGAAAGAGCACGACTTGCCGCCATTAACCCGGCCATACCGGAGCCAATTACAGCCACATCAACATTTAGTTGCCTTTCTTCATGTACGACTTCTGGCTTTTTTCCGTCAAGAGCAATGTTATTTTCGGCTAATGCTTTTTTACCAGAATCTAGCATTGCTTGAGTCATCAATGATGCCCCAGAAACAGCGTCCACGTCAAAACTTTGATTATCAATAATATTTTTCTTTAATTTACCAAAAGCTTGATTAAAAATTGCAGGAGTTTCCGAATTCTTGGTTACTTTGACATCGCTAATTTTATTGTTTTCTAAATCAATCTCAAAATCAATTTGACCATTGCGACCATCTGCTTGAGCTTTAATAGTTTGTTTGGTCATAAAAACTACTCCTTTACTTGTTCTTTTTACTAAACCGCCTACATTATAACCACAATATTAAATCTAAAAAATAAATTTAATTTGATATTTTAATAGAATTTTTTTATCAAAAGCAGTAAATAAAAGCGAGTGATCATTCTCACTCGCTTGATTCTTTATCTAATTTTCATCCTTATTTATTAGCGTAATGTTGAATAACTTCTGGCTTCAATACCCCAACATAAGGAAGGTTACGATACATATTTAAAAAGTCCAAACCATAACCCACTACGAATTCATTGCCAACCTTTGAACCATAATATTCTAATTCAACATCGGTAGTTCTTCTGGCTTCCTTATTTAGCATTGCACAACACTTAACGCTCTTAGCGCCACGTGCCATAATGTGTTCTTTCATGAATTTCAAAGTTAAACCCGTATCAACGATATCTTCGACAATTAAAACATCGCGATCCTTCACGTCAGTTACCAAATCTGATACTATCTTGACCTTACCAGTTGACTCAAAGCCATCACCATAACTAGAAACATCGAGAAAATCCAGTTGATGTGCTACGTCCATTTGTCGAGTTAAGTCAGTCAAGAAGTAAATTGCACCCTTCAAAGCCCCAACAACTACCGGCTTTTTACCAGCATAGTCCTCAGTTAATTGCTTACCTAAACGGACGCACATCTCATGAATGTCATCTTCTGTGAATAATTTGTGATCTATAATTTGGTCAATATTGTCGCCTTTTGCCATTTAATCTACCCTTCAATTCAATTTACATATATTATTCCTAATAAAAAGAATTATAACATCTTTAAACAAAAAAAGCGTCATTTTCAACGCTTCCTCTGAATAATCTCTAATTTTCATACTTTGATTGATCGTCTTTTTGATCTTTATCCTTAATCGGTTCAACGATAAACCAGCGCATAAAGCCTTGTTCGATACTGTCTAAGGTAAACTTATATCCTTCAAGTTCAATTGATTCACCCTTTTTCAAGTTAGGATAATGTTCCATCATGTAACCACCAATGGTAATAATATCGCTATCTTGAAAGGCCTTCAGATCTGTATGGAAGAAACGCTCAAAGTCATATAAAGTCGTCTTACCTGAAACATGAACTTGACCATCCTTGTCCTTGATAATGTAATCATCTGAAACATCATCAATTTCATCCTTAACAGAACCGAAAAGCTCTTCATAAATATCCTTATCAGTAACGATCCCACTAGTACCACCATATTCGTCAACTACTAAGACAATTGGTGTGTGCTTAGAAATCATCAAGTGCAAGATATCTTGAATTGGCATTGATTCAGGTACCGTGATAATAGTTCTAATAATTCTTGTTACTGGTACGTTGCCATCAATTTGGCTTTGTTGCACAATGTCGTACGCATAAACATAACCCACAACGTCATCTTTATCATTATCACGCACAACTGGAAAACGACTGTAGCCTTCTTCCAAGTATTTTTTCAAGGCATAGGCAATTGTATCAGTTGAATCAAGTACTGACAATCTTGTTCTGTCAGTCATGATGTCCTTAGCAACCTTATCGTTTAATTCGAAGGCTCTTTCCATATAAGTTAAGTCTTCTTTATCAAGCGAACCACCATGAACCGCATTACGTGACAACTTGATGATTTCAGATTGTGAATAAACTTCATTTTCTTCATCAGCTGGAGTAAAGCCCATCAATTTTAAGATTCCATTGGAGCTAGTATTTAATAGCCAAACGAATGGATAAACAATCGTATGGAAAATATGAAGTGGCGTAACGATCCCCATCATCATCGGTACTGGCTTGTCAATCGCAATATTCTTAGGCACAACTTCAGTTAAGACAACTTCCAAATAAGTTAATAAAACTACGCCTAAGATTGCACTAACTGACTTGATGAGTGATTCATTCATTGGCGTCAAATGGAAAAGATCTTCCAAGATGGTTGCGAATGTATCAGCCGAGAACCAACCCAAGACTACACCAACCAAAGTGGTACCAACCTGAGTAGTTGACAAATACTCATTCAAGTTGTGCGTCATATGCAAAGCACGACGCAACTTTTTCTTATTTCCTTGACCCTTAGCAAGCATATCTTCGAGCTGACTTGGTCTAGTTTGAACTAACGCAAATTCCGCAGCAACAAAGAATGATGCAACGATAAATATTAATAATGTTGCAACTAAATTAGTTACTATTTGAGCTGGACTCAAAGTATTATCACCTTTTTTTACAAATATATTACTAAAACCTATTTTACCATTTCTTGCCTAAAATAGTGCAGTTTTACACAAGGGATAACGGTTTTTTGTAATTTATTCGACCACCTTGTAAATTTCATTAAACGGTACACGCTTTGGAATAAATTTAGGATCATTAATTTCAGCATTCTTGTCGATATAGCCAACTGCAATTGCCATTCCGACAGCTTCATCATCTGGAATTTGGGCATATTCTCTAACCAATTCTGGGTATGAAACCATTGAGTGAGCTGGCATCACACCTAAGCCACGGTTAATGGCTAAAAGCATGATACTTTGTGCAAAAATTCCTAAGTCAAAAACGGACCAAGCTGGAGATTTCTTCGGAACCGTTAAAAAGATAATTGCTGGTGCATTGAACATTGTTTTATTCGCATCATTAAATAATTGAAGCTTATTTCTGAAAAAGAAACTTTGGGATGCACCCATCGTAGCCATATTACGACTTGGATAAGTATCCCAGTCTAGTGATAGCATTGAAGCAAAATCTTCATGTGCAGCTTCTTTATCATCAATCTTTTTAGCTGAAGCAGCCTTAAACTTGCTTAAAGCATCCCCCATCAAAACATATGCACGCCATGGCTGAGAATTAAGCAATGAAGGTGATTGCTGTGCCATTTTAACGATTCCAGCAATTGTTTTTTCTTGTAATTTTCTATTAGTAAACTTCCGCGTTACATGTTCCTTTTCATAAACATCCTTAAAATTCATTTTTCCTCAATTCCTTTTTGCTTATATAATAACAATCTATATTTTATTATAGTAAAAAACTGTTAAAAAGCTTAATTATTGCTCTTTTCTTGCTTTTTCTTTTCTGCTGCCTGTTTTTTTAAATAAGCACTCATTGCAAGATCATTTTTTCGCATAGCAATAAACGCAGTAATGGTTAAAGTTAATCCGCCAAGACAAATCACAAGTAAGCCAATCGGAAACAAGAAGTCTGCTCCCTTAGGAATAAATGATGCCTTAATTACCCAGCATGCTATACCAATTAACATCAAAACTATACCCACAATGACTGCCTTAGTGTTCGGTCGATATCTTTTCATAAATGCCCTTCTTTCTTAATTAACATTCTAACAGAAAAAGCTTAGCTTCAACGTAGAAGCTAAGCCGAAAACTATAGAAATAGTCGTTAAATTTTTACATGAGAGAGGGGAAAGTTGACTATTTAAGTTCGATAGTTTGTACTTTTTGGGAATGTTCAACACTGCCTTTTTCAATCGGAGTAACTGACTTAATCAGGTCCATGTTGGTGTAGACAACGATGCAGCTGTCATCGTATCCCTTGTCTGTAATCATTTGGAAATCCATTGTGGCTAAGGGTTGACCTTTCTTAACTTTATCGCCTTGACTAACATTCACTGTAAACGGAGCACCTTTTAGTTCAACAGTATCAAGACCCAAGTGAATCAAAAACTCAATACCTTGGTCATTCGTGATACCAATAGCATGTTTAGTTGGGAAAAGTGTGGAAATACTACCATCAACTGGTGCATAGATATGATTATCCTTAGGCTTGATAGCATAGCCATCACCTAACATCTTAGTTGAGAAGACATCGTCTTTTACATCAGTAATTGGCATAATGTCGCCATCAACTACCGCATCTACTTCAATACCCTTATTCTTTTTCTTAAAGAAATTAAACATAATTAATAACCTCTGGATTTCTAAAATTCAAGTAATAATATCAACATAAAGCTTGCGAGTAATAAACCAGCTGCAGTAAGTGAAATTGCGATTATTACTCGACTAACACCATCTTGCGTTTTCTTCAAAGCTTTTGCTCGATAAAAACCTAAGATAGCTAATACTACGCAAAGCAAGTTGCCAACAAAGAGCTGAGCAATCATCTGACTTCCCATCAAGAAGCGATAAGTCTGTCGATTGATTAAAAACTGCTTGTGGTTTAACAACATATAGTAGCCTAGTATGAAGTCAACGATAGCAACGATTGTACTAATCGCAATCATCGGCTGCTTCATAATCATCATCCGAATCGATTGACCAGAAGCACCGCTTCGTAGTGCAATCATCGCCCAAAACAATAGTGGAGCAATGAAAAGTACGTATGAATACCAAGTCAAAATCTTCTTAGTATCCAAGTGCATGCTTTCGGTTATTCGATCGATAAAGTTGCCAACTTTTCGTTTACTAATTGCCCACATTGATCTCTACATCCTCTCCTTGACTCTGTTGCCAAGCTACATATTCACTAATTACCAAATCAATTAAGAAGTACGCTGGGGTAAAGGCAACCTTCCCGCTCTTAAAGTCGGCATCATCAGTAAAGGCAATCGTTGGAAAATAAATGTTGTGCTGCACTAATGAAGCTAATTTATTTTGCTTCAGGTTAGTGAACGAAACATATTTGAATTTATCATTCACTAGTTCCAACTTAGTGATTTCCTCATTGATCGTTTTATTATCACCCGTAAACGAGATAATAAACAAAACATCGCCTTTTTGAGCAAAGCGTCCCGCAGCTTTTAACTCCTCTAATGCTGATGGCAAAACAGTTGCATGCTTGCCAACTACAAACAATTCATGAGCCAAATATTGTGCGATTAACTCTTGTTGCCAACCAGTAGAGTAAATGTAAATTGTCTCTGCATTATCTAAATCGCGATACAAGCTATTGAAATCACGTTGTTTGAAATACTTCAACACGTCTGAATTTACTTTACTAAGTTCCCGCGCAAAATTATTTTCAATTTTGATTGGTTTTTGCTTCGATTCGGCTAATTCAACCAAATCAAATTTAAGCTCACTGTAGCCACTTAGTCCTAGCTTTTTACATAACCGGAAAATTGCGGATTCGGATACATAAAGCTTTTTAGCTAATTTGGCTAAGCTTAATTTGCTACAGTCTCTCGGATTATTTAGAACATATTGAACTATCTGTTTTTCAGAATCGTTCAATTTATGACTATTGTCATAGACCATTGATCTCAAATTTGCCATAATACCTGTGCCCTTATCAATATATAATTTATATATTAATGATAACACAAGCGCTTTCAGATTATAGCAATTGTTTCATTTGATCAACAACTTGATCGGCATCCAATCCGACAACGATGTCAACCTCGTTGTTATCTTTATGTTGTACTTCGTAAGAATCTGCGATCTTCTTGAATTCTGAATCTGGAGCGACCTTCTTAGGATCAACGACATGAGTTCTTACTCTAGTTGAGCAAGCAATGACATCTTGAATGTTGGAGTCACCACCAAGCAAGTCAACGATACCAGTAGCTCTTTCAATATAAGGATTATCTTGTTCAGTTGATACCTTAGCGTCGCCACCTTGTTGTTGCATTAAAGTGTTCATTTCATCAAGAACTTGAGGTACGTCCAAACCTACGATAACTTGGATAGCCTTACCGTGGTGTACGACATTGACAGCCTTGTTTGCTTTAAATGCGGCATCTGAAGCAACTTTATTTGGATCGGCAACAGATACACGTAATCTAGTAGCACATGAACTCAATTCTGTAATGTTTGAAGGACCACCTAATAATTCAAGGTAAGCAGTTGCTCTTTCAATGTAAGGGTCATTAGCGTCCTTACCAGCAGCTTCTGCAGCTTTCTTAGCCTTGTATTCTTTCTTTGAAAGAAGGTGAACATCTTGATCATCGGCTTCACGACCTGGAGTAATGTAGTTGAACTTCTCGATCATGATCTTGAAGACGAAGTAAGTGATAATACCGAAAATAATACCAACGATAAATTCCATGACGTAGGTCTTCCAGTGGTTTTGCCAAAGTGGAATCCAGTTCATTGAAGCGATACCGATCGCACCATCTGACATGAATCCTCTTAAACCAAAGGCCCACATAACTGTGTTCATCGTGGCTGACAATACTGAGTAAACTACCCAAAGAACTGGAGCAGCAAACAAATAAGTAAAGTCGATAGGTTCAGTAATACCAGCTAATACTGAGGTTAAAGCAGCTGGGATAAGCAAAGCTGAAGTTTGCTTCTTCTTGTTCTTCTTAGCAGTTGCGTAGAAGGCAAGACAGATAAATGGTACTAAGAATACCTTTTCGTTACCGTAAAGTTGGAATCCTTCAACTGAAGCGATTTGTGAAAGTGGTTTAGTACTTGCAGCGTATTCAGCAAGGTGTTTCAACCAGTATGGTTGCAAACCGCCGGCAACAACGGCTGGACCGAATTGGAATGGAATGTATACCAAGTGGTGAAGACCAGTAGGAATCAATACACGGTTCAAGAATTGGTAAATCCAAACACCGATAAATCCACTATCTACGATGAAGTGTTGCATGCTGGTGATACCCATTTGAACTTTTGGCCAGCCCCAGCAGGTAATGAGTGCTAAAGGAATCATTACGAAGAATGCTAAAGCGTAGACATAAGTTGAACCTTGGAAAGTACCAAGCCAGTCTGGCAACTTCTTGTCAAAGTACTTGTTGTGTAGCCATACAACAATCAAAGCAACAACCAAGGCACCTAAGATACTAGTGTCAAGAGTCTTGATACCAGCAATGTTAGTTAAACCGTGGTTAGTAGCGTTAGCAACAATTTGAATCTTGTCAAAGTTAGGAATACCAAATGCTGCACCCCAGTGGGTAAGCATTGCACCGATGAAGTAGTTGTAAGTCAAGTAAGCAATAACTGCTTCCATGGCTGCTCTACCTCTAGCCTTGTTGGCTAAACCGATTGGCAAACCTACAGTAAACAAAATACCTTCTTGGTTGAATACTGTCCAACCACCAGCTGAAATTGTGTCCCAAACTGAGTTCCATGTAGTTCCCGGGTTGGCAATTGAACCAAACAGAGTCGGGTTATTGAACAAACTACCTAAAGCTACGACAATACCCGCAAACGAGAACAGCATAACTGGGACGAACATAGCGGCCCCAAACCGCTGTATTTTCTGCATCATAATCGTTTACCTCTGAAGAAAAAAATTAAATCAATAACTTATTCTTACATCTACACCTGCATCTACATCTTTATTTCATCAGATCAAGTCAACCGCAAGGTGCTCATACAATTGACTTTTGCCATTTGTGCTTCACACAAATATTTACTCCTCAAAAATGTTTTAAGATAAAACGTCCAGTTGATATCAAATTCTGAACTTAACTCTATCTTAGTAGCTAGCTTACATTTTTATTTATACCATAGTTTTAAGCTAATGTAAGCGCTTTTTAAAACTATGACTTATTGTTTCATAAAGTTAAGATAGTATTTCATTCGCTGAAATTTATTTCAGCCCTTCAATGATGTATATACCAATATTTATACCCCTTTATTTTGCTTGTCGCGCCTATGTTTAATCATTTACTTTACATACAAAAATAACATGTCAAGAAATATGCTATAGACATTCTCTATTTATACACATAAAATCCTCTGCAATATATTTCATTTCATGAAACGAAACAAGTGATAAAACCTTTTTCCTTTCCAAGATGAACTACTTTGCTTACTGAAATAACACAAAGTCTGGCATAATTAACGGTAAGTTAAATGCACAGGAGGAATTATCATGACAATCAAATATATTGCACTTGATACCGACGGTACCTTGCTTAATTCAACAGGTAAGATTTTGCCCAGTACAAAAAAGGTAGTTAAAACAGCTTTAGACCAAGGAATAAAAGTTGCTTTATGTTCTGGTCGGCCAATCGCAGGATTAAAACATTTTATGGACGAATTAGGAATTATTGGACCTGATCAATATGCTATCACTCTTAATGGCGCAATTACCCGCACAGCAGATGGCAAGATAATGACTAAAGATCTAGTTTCTAATCGACTTTATCGTAAAATGTATGCTTTTGCTAACGAGCATCATTTACCTTTTAACGTTGTTTCCCCTGATTCAAAAATAATTACAGGAGATCATGATGTTGATTTAATGGTTTATACTCAAGCTTACGAAAATAGTGCGACTTTATACATTAGAGAGCCAGATGAATTGCCTAGTGATTTTGAAATTGCTAAAGGTTGTTTTGCCACTAAAGCTAAGTTGTTAGACCAATGGGAGGATAAAATTCGCCAAGAATTTGGTCAAGAGCTTTATATTGTTCGAGCTGATGATTGTTTCCTAGAATTACTTCATCCTAATGTTAATAAAGGAACCGGATTAAAAGAATTAACTGAAAAATTAGGTATTAAGCCTGATGAAGTCATGGCAATTGGTGATGAACGGAATGATATTTCCATGTTCGACTTTGCTGGAACGACTGTCTGCATGGGTAATGGCTCCGAAGAAGCGAAAAAGCATGCTGATTATGTTACCACTTCAAATGACGAAGATGGCATCAGCAATGCTTTTGAGAAATTTTTATAATCAACCTAAAACAAGTATCTGAGAAGTGATTAATCTTTCCTAGATACTTGTTTTATTATTTGTTCAAATATTCACGCAAAGCTGGCAAAACTTTCTCCGCCTCAACTCGTCCGACCTCATACACTCGTCGCATCTCTTTTTTATCTGTTTCTAAAGTGCCAATTTCAAGCGGAAACGGTGGACGAATAATAAAAGCTTGGTCAGCAGCTTCATCTTTTACCATCTGATCAAGCACCGCATTATAATCCTCAGCTCTAGTAGCCAATTTTTTTACTACTGCGGGGTATTTCCTTAAAATTACTTTTTCCAGTGGATAGAGCTTACTCTGCTTTTTGCGATAAGACTTCGGCTGTGTAGCAATGACTACCTTTTTATCACAGTTTTGCTGCTCTAAAAAATCATACGGAATTGAATCAGATACACCGCCATCAAAGTAATAATGCCCTTGAATTGCAACTGGATGAGCAAAAAATGGAATCGACGACGAGGCTCTAATCCACTCTAAGTCAACATAACCTGCATCATGTAATTGATGATAAACCGACTCACCTGTTGCAGCATCAGTTGCAACACACCAAAAGTCCATTGGATTAGTCATAAATTTTTCTTTATCAAAAACATCCAACTTATCAGGCAAAATATGGTAACAAAAGTTAGCCGCATACAAATTGCCTGACCGCCGCCATGACTTCCAACTAGCATAATATGGTTTCCCCGCAAAGCGCATGTTGTAGCGCAATACTCTTCCCTTTTGCTCCGACTTCAAGTTTACGCCAAAGGCAGCACCGGCTGAAACGCCAATTGCTAAATCAAAGGTTATGTCATTTTCTAAAAACACATCAATTACGCCAGCTGTAAACAGCCCACGCATTGCTCCACCTTCAAGTACTAACCCACTTTTCATATTTTCCCTCTTTATCAAAAAAAGACCTACGCTTTTCGCATAGGTCTAATTTATTCTTATTTTAATTTTACTTCAAGCCCGACCATTGCCATTCAGTTACTTCTGGCATATCCTTACCATTGTCACGAATGTATTGATGGTGCTTTTCAAGCAAGTCATCCATGTGACTGATGAAGTCCGCATTCTTGCCCTTCAAAGCTGGGATGCTTTCTACGGCATCCTTAGCTAGGTCAAAGCGATCAAGATGATTCAATACCCGCATGTCAAATGGGGTAGTAATATCACCATTTTCTTCATAGCAGTGAATATGAACATTGTAGCGCTTGCGAGCAAACCAGATGGATTCCATCATGCTCTTGTAGCCATGCCATGCAAAGATTACTGGCACATCCTTAGGGAATAATCTGTCAAATTCTTCAGTTGAAAGACCATTCTTGTTGTCCTTAGGATCCATTAACTTCATAACATCAACTACGTTAATGTAGCGAATCTTGAGATCTGGGAACTTCTTGTGCAAGATATCGATTGCGGCTAAAGTTTCAATAGTTGGTTCAGTTTCAGTTGAAGCAAAGACAACGTCTGGCTTAACGCCCTTGTCAGTTGAAGCCCAATCAATGTAGCCTAAGCCCTTGTCTACCAACTTCTTGGCTTCTTCAATTGAGAACCATTGTGGACGAGGCTGCTTAGAAGTTACCAAGACATTGATGCATTCTCTATCTTTCAAGGCCTTATCGCCAACTGCTAAAAGCGTATTAGTATCTGATGGCAAGTATTCATGAACAAGATCTGGACGGTTCTTTTCATACAAGTGAGTCAAGATACCTGGATCTTGGTGAGTGTAACCATTGTGGTCTTGTTGGAATACAGTTGAAGTTGCGACAAAGTTAAGTGATGGATAATCATGACGCCAGTATTGTTCCTTAGCTTTTCTTAACCACTTCATGTGTTGCGTGAGCATGGAGTCAACTACTCGGCCAAAGGCTTCATAAGTAGCGAAGAAGCCATGACGACCAGTCAAAACATAGCCTTCAAGGAAGCCCTCATCTTGGTGTTCTGACAATTGTGAGTCAATCACACGGCCACTTGGAGCCAGGTTTTCATCATTTGGTTCATGAACTTCTGGTTCCCATTGGCGCTTTTGATCATCAAGTAATTGGAACAAGCGGTTTGATTTAGATTCATCTGGACCAAAGCCGCGGAAAGTAGTTGGGTTGAGCTTAGCAACTTCATCTAAGTACTTAGCCCATTCAACCATGTCTTGGGCTTCAACTGAACCTGGCTTGTCAAACTTCAAAGCAAATTTGCGGTAGTCTGGCAAGTTAAGCCGCTTAGGATCAAGACCACCGTTAGTAATTGGGTTCATTGCCATTCTATGGTCGCCCTTGGCAGTGTTTTCAGTTACGATTTCCTTAGGTGAACCGTCTTCATTAAACAATTCTTCTGGCTTGTAGCTTTCCAGCCAATCAGTAAGCATATCAGCGTGTTCCATATTGCCTTGAGCAACTGGAATTGGAATTTGGTGAGCCCGGAATGAATTTTCAATTGGGTTGCCATCCAAGTCCTTCTTTGGACCAGTCCAGCCCTTAGGGCATTGGAAAATAATCATTGGCCAATGTGGCAAGGTAGCATCATTGTTTTCACGGGCATGCTTTTGAATAGCCTTGATTTCTTCAATGACTTCATCCATGGTCTTAGCCATTTCTTCGTGAACCTGCATTGGGTCCTTTTCACCGTCAAAACGGCCACCCTTAAAGACTGAAACAAAGTGAGGATCCCAGCCCATGCCGCGGAAGTATTCGGTTAATTCTTGATCGCTCATGCGAGAAACAATGGTTGGGTTAGAAATCTTAAAGCCGTTGATTTGCAAGATTGGCAGAACTGCACCATCTTTAATTGGGTTAATGAACTTGTCACTAAACCATGAAGCAGCTAAGGGACCAGTTTCAGCTTCACCATCACCAATTTCAACAGCGGCAATAACATCTGGATTATCCAAAACAGCACCAGTACCGTGTGAAAGTGAGTAGCCTAATTCCCCACCTTCATGAATTGAACCTGGAGTTTCAGGAGCAGCGTGAGAAGCAACACCACCTGGGAAACTAAAGCGCTTGAATAGCTTAGCCATCCCCTTTTCGTCCTGGGTAATCTCTGGGTAACGTTCAGTATATGAACCATCAAGATATGAGTTAGAAACCATTACCTGACCACCGTGACCTGAACCCTCAATATAAAACATGTTCAAGTCATACTTCTTAAGCACACGATTCAAGTGAGCATAAATAAAGTTTTGTGGTGCAATCGTGCCCCAGTGACCAATTGGCTTAGGCTTAACGTCTTCTGCCACCAACGGAGTCTTGAGAAGCGGATTCTTCATCAAGAACAATTGACCAACTGACAAGTAGTTGGCTGCGCGCCAATATGCATCAACGCTCTTTAAATAGTCTTTTGAGTCATAATCAACTGCCATCTTATTCTCCTTTGAGCATTTAAGAGTGCTCTTGTTCATTTGTTCTTTTGTTTACACTTATATCATACCAAATTATCTAAAAAGTTCAACTATTTTTATAATTGGATCCTACCAATTTAAAAAATAAGTATTTAATTTAAAATTGCATCCCTTTTTTGTTGCTATATCAACCTTTTAATGCTTTGATATAAGTATTTAGCTGCTTAAATACTGATAAGTACAGATAAACAAATATCAAATACTGACATAATCAGTGCAAAATTATTCATTCATGTTAGATTACTAAATGGAGGGCATGAGATGACCCAAGAAGAAAGATTAATACAAATTAAACAGTTACTTGAAAAAAAGCACCAATTATCAACTAGACAGATTGCAGCTCACTTCAATGTATCATTTGATACGGCAAGACGAGATGTAATTCATCTAACTGAAACTGGTCAAGCAATTAGAGTTCATGGTGGTTTGATGGAAATTAATTGCAACAGCGTACCTGATTTTTTAGCAAGAAATCAAGTACAATCACCGGTTAAGATGAAAATGGCTAGAATGGCAAAGAGATTTGTTCATCCAGGTCAATGTGATTTCATCGGTTCATCAACTACGTTAAAGCAGCTCTGTCCAATGCTTAATGGTATTGACATGCAGATCGTCACGAATTCAATCGACAACGCATTAAGCTTATTAGCAACAGAAATCCCATCAGTCAGATTGTTGGGCGGCGTTATCAACAAAAAGCAGCGTTTCATTTATTCTGAAACAGCATTAGAAACATTGCGTCAAATCCATTTCAATACTGCATTTATTGGTGGATCTCGAATCAGAGATGACGGCGTATATACACCAAGCATGGCTGATTCCAAAATTGTCGAAACCGCCGCTAGTCGCGCTAATCAAGTTGTATTAGTTGCCGAAAAATATAAATTTACTAATCAATCCTCTTCGCCATACATGTCTGTCCCCCTCAATCAGATCGATGTCCTTATTACCGACACCCCATTGCCTGAGGAATTAAAGCATCATTTTAATCCAAAAACGCAAATTATACCTGTTTTAAAGGAGTGATAGTTATGTTCAGTCTCTTTAACCAAAAGAAACAAAGCGAAAGTCGTGAAGTATACCAAGATTTGAAGAATTTTTATAATAGTTTTTTTAGCAATATCTACAATGAAATGAATATTGGTCGCTATCGGCAGATTCGCGATGCAATTGGGCTTGTTCTTAATAAGTTCGACAGTGGTGATCATCCTCTTGAATACACTAGCAAATTGGTCATGTATATTCAGGCTCGAATTGCCATGAATCACCTGCATCTAACTCATGAACAGCAAGACCTAATGAAAAAGCTAAGTGACGCTACCAAATATGTAAATCTTTCTTATGTTTATCTGAGTCCGCTCACTTCGGTAGAACAATTTGTTAATATTTAAGTGTATCTAGAACCTGCTCTAGATGAAAAAATGAATCCAAAAAGACCGAGTAGCTGATCTGCTCGGCCTTTTTATGCAATAATATTGTTAAAAGATATAGATTTTTTCAAAGGAAATAATTATGACAAAATTACCATTCAAAGTTGTTGCTGTCGATATGGATGGCACTTTCATGCATGATGATCAAACTTTCGATCACAAGCGCTTTAACCGCATCTTAACAGAATTACACAAAAAGGGGATTCACTTTATCGTTTCAAGTGGGCGCCCTTATACCAGATTACGCAAAGATTTTGCTGGCTTTTTAAACCGAATCGACATGATTGCTGACAATGGCTCGCTTTTGCTTCAAGATAATCAAATTATTAGCACTCATTTGCTCACTTATAAAACAACCTTAGATCTAATAAGTTTTATCAAAGAGCATTATTCCAAGAGTTCAATTATTGTCACTGGGATCAACAATTCATATACAACTATTAATGCTTCTCCTAGTTTTAAGCAGACGATGAACTTCTATTACCCCGATCGAATTGAAGTTACTGATTTAGCAGCGGCTATCAATCCGCAGGATATGATTACTAAAATCACCTTAAGTTATCAATATGATTTTTCCGCGGAATTAGAAAAAGAATTCAACCAAACCCATGCCGAGAAGATTCACTGTACTTCTAGTGGTTTCGGTTTGCTTGATATTGTGCCTTACAGCGTTAATAAAGGGAGCGCTCTAAAATACTTCTTACGCTATTTTGGTGCTAAACCCAATGAATTAATTGCCTTTGGCGACGGAATGAATGATGCTGAGATGTTAAAACTAGCCGGTTACAGTTATGCGATGGCTAATGCAGAAGATCAAGTTAAGAAAATCGCCAAGTATGAGGCCCCGAGTAACAATGATGATGGAGTTTTAGAGGTGCTTGATTCATATTTAGCTAAAGTAGAGAAATAATAATTACTGTAAACTAAAACCGTCTGAATGAGCAAAATAAAAAAGTAGCCAAGTTTTCTTAAACTAATTGACTTAAGAAAACACAGCTACTTTTTATTTACCCAAATTAACAAAGGTATTAAAGTTCATATAATGATAATGCACGCGCATATTTGATACTTCAAACGGCGTCCCATCATCCAAGAAGAAGATCCCTTCCATTACACCAACAGGTTCAGTCGGCTTCAAATTTAGCTTCTGCTGATCTTCTTCATTCGATGGTTCAACAGTGATATTCAAGAATGACTTAGTAACGGTCTTTCCCTGTTCATCTTCCAAATAGTTAAACAAAGACTTTTGTAAAGTCTCTGGCTTTAATTCCGGCACAATTTTAATCGGCAAATATCCAGTCTCAATTAAAAATGGTTGTTCATCTAACAGCCGCAGACGCTTGAATTCATAAACAAAATCATTTTCATTTAAAAATAAGTCTTCCGCAATTTCTTTAGTTGCCTTAATCACATGAAAATCAAGCAACTTAATTTGTTGTTTTTTACCAGGGACTTTAAAAGAATCAGTGATTCCAAGATTCGATCCATCATAACGAAACATTGCCTGTTTGCGCAAATATAGTGGATTAATAAAAGTTCCACTACCTCGCTTTTTAAAAACGATCCCTTGTTGAGCCAACAGCTCCAGCGCACGCTTCATTGATGATCGACTTACCTGATAGTGTTCGGCTAGACTGCGTTCATCAGGCAGTCGCATCCCCTCATACTGATTATTCAAAATATTCTGTTTAATGTCATGCATAACTGTCCGATAAACATAATCTGCCATTATTCTCGTCCTTGATCTGCCTTTTTAATACTATCAATAAACCAAGTTGCAAACTTATCCAAGTCCACATCTGTCGCAATCTCCGCATTGGCATGTTCTTGGTCCATAAAATCCATTACGCTGGCACCATAAGTATATTGCCCGCGCAATTCAATATTCAAGTTTGCCTTTTTCATTGTAAACATTTCCGGATGAAGCATAATTCCAACTGCAGTCGGATCATAAATCTTAATTCGCGGATCACCGTCTGGTTCATGAATGTTAGAGAAAAGTGAATACAACATATTACCCACTTCACCACATGTCTTAACTTTATCCATTTGCTCTGGTGTTAAATGGGCCTTATTTCCAATTTCAAGTGGAGCAACCTTAACTAGCAATCCACTATGAAAAACTACCTGCGCTGCTTCCGGATCTCCCGCAATATTATATTCCGCAAATGGGCTATGATTTCCGTGACCAATATTACCACCCATAATTACAATTTCCGCAATATTTTCTTTAACTTCAGGATATTGCTTAAAAAGTAAGGCAAAGTCAGTTAATGGTCCAATGCCCATCAGAGTTATTTTTTCTGGACTACTTTTAATTTCCTTAGCCATCAACGTTGCAGCAAGACCAGGTTCAATTAAAGAATCATCAGCTTGTTCAAATTCAAAGCCGGCAATCCCTGTTTTACCATGAACCGAAGCAGCACTAATCATTGGTGCCACCAGTGGTTGATTAGCACCCACTACGACAGGAACCTTAGTATGCAAAAACTTTTCTAAATTTAAGGTATTTTGCAAGGTATATTTCAGTGCCACGTTACCCCAAGTAGGCACAATCATGCGCACATCAAGTTCTTGTGCAAAAAGACTAATCGTCATGGCAGCAATGTCATCAATGCCAGGATCAGTACTGATAATTAAAGGTCTCTTGTTCATAAAATTATCCTCTCGTATTAAGTACTTTTATAATAGCAAAAAACCAACCAATTAAGAAAGTGGTTGGTTTTATTCTAATAATTATTTTTCTTTTTTGGGTTTAATACGTTGAATGTGTTCTTCTTCATGGTCACCTAATACTAATGGCACACGCTCAACCACAGTATCGGCATACTCCAGTCCGAACCAAGATGCAGGGTTAGAAGATAAATTCTGCAGCCATACTCTTGCTTCAACCATGAACTTTTCATAGCCTGTCAATTTAGTTAATGGACTAATTACGTCGTTAACAATTACAAAGGCGAAGTCCCCTACATCACGACCCGGTGTAGTAGTGAATTGTTGTGGTTGAGCTTCAATCGTTCCATCAGCGATCAAATCATGAACAATTTGCCGCAAATAAACATTTACACTGGTTTGTTTTCTAAAACCTAAATACAACTGAACGTTAATTACATTCTTAGTACCATAAGTATTGACCGCGTATTCTGCAGTATATGGCTCGTTAGTAACATTAACAGTTACAAACCAGTAAGCCTTAGCCCGTTTAGGTCTCTTATCCAAAATTGAATAAAGCATTTCGCGCTTAATGAATTTATTATACTTAACCTTAGCCATATAAACTACATTCGTAGCGTAAACTGGATAATCATCACAGTGGCTCAACTCAGTCAACATATCTGTATATTCATCTAAGCGAACATAAGCATTCTGCTCCTCACGCTTATCACGGATCTTATTGCCATAGAACCACACGTACATGATTGCCAAAATAAAACCAGCAATTAAAACAGTGACGTAACCGCCATGCAAAAACTTAGTTAAGCTTGAGAATAAGAACATCCCTTCAATAAAGGCAAAGACTACTAAGAAAATGCATCGTATTGATAGCGCGGTACCTTTTTTACCCAGATATTCAAATAATAAGATAGTTGTCATCAACATGGTAACCGTGATGGCCAGACCATATGCTGCTTCCATATGATGTGAAGTTCTAAATAAGAAAACAATTGCAACTGTAATGACACAGATCATCTTATTAATTGAAGGAATATAAATCTGTCCCTTCTCATTTGAAGGATAGATAATATTCATTCTTGGTAAAAATTTTAAACTACTTGCTTCAGCTACTAAAGTGAATGAACCCGTAATCAAAGCCTGAGAAGCAATAATAGCGGCAATCGTAGCCAAAGCAATAGCAAACAATCTTAGACTACTTGGTACTGCTTCAAAAAATGGATTGAAATCACCATTACCAGCATGATAATTAGCATTTTGTAAAATCCAGACGCCTTGCCCTAAATAGTTTAAAATCAAGCAAACAAACACATAAGGCCAAGAGCCCATAATATTACTTTTCCCGACATGTCCGACATCTGAATAAAGAGCCTCAGCACCAGTAGTTGCCAAGAAAATTGAACCTAAAATCAAAATACCCACTTTATTAGCAGGACTAAATAAAATACGCAAAGCATGAATTGGATTAATTGCATCAAGCAAACTCCAATCATGGCTTAAGTTCATAAGTCCAATAAGCCCTAAAAAAGTAAACCACAGGAGCATGATTGGACCAAAGGCCTTACCAATCACACTCGTTCCCATTCTTTGAATTGAAAATAGTAAAACCAGGATAACAATAGTAATCAAGATAACCATATCTTGCGACGAAACTGGAATTACATCACCAAAGCGCATATTTTTCAATCCTTCAATTGAAGTTGTAACAGTCACAGCTGGAGTTAATGTCCCATCAGCTAACAATGCTGCTCCACCAATTAAAGCTGGGATAACTAGCCATTTAGCCCTCTTTCTAACCAATGCATAAAGAGAGAAGATCCCTCCTTCACCATGATTAGTCGCCTTCAAGGCAATTATCACATATTTGACCGTTGTCAATAATGTAACAGTCCAAAAAATCAACGAAATGGAGCCAACAATTAGTTCACGGTTAACATTACTAATTCCACCATTTTCAGTCACAATCGACTTCATAACATACAAAGGACTAGTACCAATATCACCATAGACAATGCCGATAGCAATTAAAAGGCCAGCAAAAGACACCTTTTGCTTACCAGATATTTTATTCATAAGTTTTTATCCTCTATTTCACTTAAAAATTAAAATTTTTACTAGTATAGAAAAAGTCTAGATTTTTTGCAATAAAAATATATCTTTTAAAAAAATAAAAAAGGAGATGAAATCTCCTTCAGTCACTTAATTTACTTTTTCTTATCTTCGATGGTGCCATCACTATGAGCAATAATTACTTCGTCACACATATCCAGGAACAAGCCATGTTCAACTACGCCAACAGTATGATCAAGGTAATCAGCTAAACCATGAGGTGCTGGAACAGGATCTGCAGCCAAATCAATAATATAATTTCCATAGTGAGTCACATAACGTTGATTGCCTTCCATACGCCACCGAGGCTTTAATCCTTCTTGTTCAAAACGTTTAAAGTTTTGTTCACAAGAAATTGGTAAAACTTCAACTGGTAATGGGAAGCCGCTTAAACGATGCACTAATTTTGATTCATCAACGATCCAAATGATCTTCTTAGAATTGATTGCTACATTTTTTTCTAAAGTTAATGCACCACCGCCGCCTTTGATTCCATCCAAGTTATTGGCAACCCGATCAGCACCATCTACAGTTAAATCAGCTTGATCAATATCGGCCAATTCACTAACTTTAAAGCCTAAGCCCTCAAGTTGTTTTTTACTACGGTTACTAGTAGTTACGATAGCCTTCAGTTTTAAGCCGTCTTCATCTTTGCGCTTACCTAAAGCATCAATGAAAAAGGCAACGGTTGAACCTGTACCAACGCCCAATACCATACCTGATTTAACCATGGCAGCTGCTTTTTCTGCTGCTTCTTTTTTCAAACGATCTTGTTCTTGCTTGTTCATTATTCATCATCCTCCATCGCCTGTTTAACTTCCTGTTCAGTTGGAATTGAAGGCTGAGCACCTAAACGTTGTACGGCAATTGAAGATGCACGACTTGCAATTTTAGCTGCTTCTTCAAAGTTAGATAGGTCAGAATTCAAATTGCTTACCAAATATCCAATAAAGGTATCTCCTGCACCAGTAGTATCGGCTGCTTCAACTTTATAAGTTGGTATTAATTCTTCAACATCGGGAGTTGAAATATACGCACCCTTATCACCATAGGTAATAACCACGTTTTTTACACCAAGCATGTGTAGTTTTTCTGCATTAGTGGCCAGCGTTGAATTATCTTTAATTGCAATGCCAGTGATCTTGGCACTTTCAGTTTCATTCGGTGTAATGATATCAGTATATTGCAGTAATTCTTTAGGAATCTCATCAACTGCAGGAGCTGGATTTAAAATAGTGATTTTTTTGGCCTTTTTAGCAATCTTAAATGCTTCAAGCGTCACATCTAGTGGGATTTCGAATTGAGCAATTACACAATCCCAACTCTTAATCAAATCACCAGCTGCACGGATATCTTCCACTGTCAGTTCATAATTTGCGCCGTGATCAATAATGATGTCATTTTGCCCAGCTTCATTCAACGTGATATAAGCATGGCCTGTCTTTGCTCCCATTGTGGTTTGCACATAAGTTGTGTCCACGCCATAACTCTTGAGCTGATGCGTGATAAAATTTCCTTCACTATCTTCACCTATACGGTTAATAAAGTAAGTTTCAGCTCCACTTTTAGCAGCTGCAATTGCCTGATTAGCACCCTTACCGCCACCAGCAGTAGTAATGTCTAGCGCATTAATTGTTTCACCAGGCTTAGGAAAGTCTTTTACATGTAATGTTGTATCAACATTACTTGAACCAATAACTACAATCTTCTTCATTATGAGCATCCTCTTCTAAAAATGGATTTATTCAACCTCAATTATAACAAAAAACGTATTCAAAATATTGAACACACATTTTTGAAATCTTACTGTAAAATACCACCATTAACGAAGCCTTTTAAGCGCTCAGCTTCCCACTTCAATGTATTTGAATCGTCAACTTGCGAGATCTTATACCCAACGAAATATGGTGAAGCATAGAATCGTGGAATAATCTTGCAACAAGTACCTTGACCATCATTAATTGGATAGAAAAATAAGTTATAAGAATCAACACCATGTGACAAGACTGAACGCACATATTGTGTGCCCTTTTGAATCAAATCGGCCCAAGTATCCAAATTAGTATTATCATGTGTCAAAATATTTACTTCTTGGTAGCCTTGAACTGGACGCGCAGATAAGTTCATTTCAACTGAACCCGAACGCCCGACTTCAAATCCTTTAAAGTTATCAGCGCCAATATCGTGATAGCCATCTTTATGATATAAGCCCACGATCTGCATATGTGGATGAGTTAAAGAACCATCAGACTTGGGACCAAAATTTTTATACCAAAGCACACTCTGATAACGGCCTGAATTATTCATTTTTTGAAAACACTTCAAGCCAAACTTCATCAACTCTTGATTATCTTCACGCGTATAAGTTGAAATATCTCCCTGGTGATCACTTGATTCAATTAAAATTGTTTGATTAGTATCCTTTAACGTAGGGTACTTATTCTTCAACCAAATCTTATCGCCATCTTTTTCATAAATATTAATTAGATGCTGCACATCACAAAAAGGACAGCCAGCATTCTGATTTCCTTGCCGATTACCATAATCATAATCATATGGCTTACGCTTACCAATTGAATATTCATACACTAAAGGATTCTTGTCCATATTTTTCACCTGCTAAACCAAAGATATCATACATTTAACATCATTTTAACAATTTTATCGGTTAATTGTGAACATTTTTATTAATAAAGCTAGGAATAGTACGTCTATCTATGATAAACTACCTTTGTAAAAGAAATACATGATATACATGAGAGGAAGAATCATGAAATTCTATAAAAAATTGGTACTTACTGGTGCCGCAGCTTTAGCTGTTCTAGGCTTGAGTGCATGTTCAAATAATAATTCTAGTTCATCTTCATCTAATAAGAAGATTCCAACTAAGATTAACAAGAAGACTACCGTTACCTTTTGGTATTCACTAACTGGTAATGCGCAAAGCAGTTTGCAAAAATTGACTAAAGATTTTGAAAAGAAAAATCCTAACATTACTATCAAGTTGCAAAGCCAAGGTGGCAACTACTCTGATTTACAATCTAAGTTGGTTTCAGGTTTGCAATCGCCAAAGGATTTACCGACAATTACTCAAGCTTATCCTGGCTGGCTTTACAATGCTGCCAAGAACAATATGCTTGTTAACCTAACCCCATACATTAACAATTCTGAAATTGGCTGGGGCTCATATGCTAAGAGTGGCATTAAGAAAGCTCTTTGGGATGGTGCAAACATCAACGGTACACAATATGGTGTTCCTTTCAACAAGTCAGTTGAAGTACTTTTCTACAATAAGACCTTACTTGATAAGTATGATGTTAAAGTCCCAACTAACATGAGTGAATTGGCTTCTGCATCCGCAAAAATTTACCGTGAAAGTCACCACAAAGTACGCGGTGTTGGATTTGATGCTTTAAACAATTACTACATGATGCAAATGAAGGAAACTTACGGCAAAGACTTCAATAAGAACTTAAACTTTGCTGCCAAGGATTCCGTTAAAGCCATCAATTACTACGCTAATGGAGTAAGAGCCGGCTACTTCATGCAAGCTGGTACTGAAAAGTACATGTCAACTCCATTCAACAATGGTCGCGTTGCTATGTTCATCGGTTCAACTGCCAATGAAGCTTACCTTAAGCAAGGACTTAAGAAGGGTTACACTTATGGTGTAGCTGCTCGTCCAAGCACGATGAACGTACAACAAGGTACTGACATTTATATGTTCAAAAAAGCAACCGCAATGCAAAAGTCAGCTGCGTTTAAGTACCTTAAGTTCTTAACTTCTAAGTCATCACAACTTTACTGGGCTAAACAAACAGGCTACATGCCAGTTAATACTGCTGCTATCAACGACAAGGTTTACCAATCTGCCAAGAACAGCAAGATCCCAGCAATTATTGCCAAGACCTCTAAGAACCTTTACTTCTTACCAGTAACTAAGAATGCTACTGCCGCATATGATCAAGTTAATGCTAACATGCAAACCATTTTAGCTAAGGCAGGTAAAAAGCAATCATGGAATAGCGATATCAAGACTGGTAAAGATAAGCTTGATGCTGCTTGGAAGCAATAATTTTTCAAATAAAATATCTATCAAAAAAAGAAGTTCAGTATTAATTGAACTTCTTTTTTTACCTAATTATTTACTAAAAATGGATATTGAATTTGATCATTATCAGTTACATTCAACTTGTAACGAGCACGATATAAAGCCTTTTCTACCGCTAATTGCCCTGCAGTTGTGGCCATTGCAATCGAATATGACTTGTGTGGTGAATTGATCAGGATTTGACTGATAGAATGCTTAATGTATGACTGGATTAGAATGACATAATTCGATTCCTTACATGCACGTAAAACATTAGAAGCCTGTTTCATCTCGATAATTCGAGCTACTCCATTGTGTGCTTCAATCACCTTAGCCAAGTTAGAGGTTAAGCTCTTGTCTCCTACTACAACGGTAACTCGTTTTTTATCGAGGTCAAAATCAATTCGGGAAGCATAGTTTTCATTTTGCTTTTCAGACGACTGCTTCTCCTTTTTTTCTAATTGATGCAATAAAGACTTGTGTCTACCTTTAGTCTTGTGCTTTTCCGTTTCTTTATTTTTATCCGGCTTTTCCTTCTTTTCTGGAATAGTAACTTCAGCTTCGGCATAACGCCATCTAACCCTAATGAAGGATGGATCACTGACTCGCCAAACAATACTAATCAGGTCATTTTCGTGTAAGTTAAAGTGACTTACAGTATTCATGTCTAAGTATAAAATAGCTTTTTCAGGATTTACTTGACTTAGGTTTTTGCCATTAGAGTCCTGCTTGATGTATAAACCAAAAGAATCACGGTGAACTACCGCTGGACCAAATTCGATAATTTCCTCATCTGGCGCAAAAGACTTTGCATGATGCTCAACTTTAATAATTGGACGATTGCCACTGTCATTTAAGTGATCTAGCAAAGTAACTGTATCACCGTTTTCCAGCTTTTCAATTCTAGTCAAGTGTTCATTAAAATATTGTACTGAATGACCATTCTCATCCACTGCTTCTGCACCTAGCAGCTTACGTCTAATCTCATATTGTTTTTCCTTTGGTTTAGCCACAGGAATTATTTTCTTAACCACAGGCTTAGGAATAGGAATTATGGTCGCATATTTGTTTTTATTCTTTAAAACCGTAGGACTCAGAGCTTTAGCAGCTTCTTCTTTTTTAGCTTTTTCTTTTTCAAGCTCTTTCTTCGTTTTTTTCGGCTTTATTTTTTCTACAGTATTTTCATCATTTTCTTTTTTAGTTTCTATTTCAGTTTTATTTTCTGGCTTATTCTCAGTTTTTATTTCTGGCTCATTTTTTACAGCCTGATCAGCTTTTTCCGCAATTTTAACGACTTCATTCTTATTCTCAGGTGGATTGCCTAGTACTGCCTGGTTATATATTTTACTAATAATTTTCAACGCAATCATTGACTGCTTCAGTGATTGGGGATCGCTCCCCGTCGCCTGCATTAAATCAATAATATCTTTTCTATAATCAATCGTCATATATTTACCTTCTTATTTCTTAAATAGGAATATTATACAAAAATTTTTAATGCTAATCTAATTCTTTATAGATTTTTATATTATTTTTCCTGTAAAACCATTATAATAAAAGTAGTTAAAATATCATTTATTAAATGGGGGGGAGACTACTATGAAAAAGAAACTTTTACTTTTCGTATCCTTTTTAGCCGGTTTATTGTTCTTGGTATCTACATCAACTTATGCTAGCAAGCTTCCTAAAGGCTATGGTATTGCTAAAACCTTTACCACACCAAAAGCAACCCGTGGCACCTGGTATTATCGCGAAAAGGGTGATAAAACAATTTCTAAGGTAAAGATCACTGCTCATAGCGTAGATGGTAAAAAGCTTTACGTACCTTCACAAAAGTTCTTCGAGAAAAATGTTTACAACGTTTCAGCTAAGAAGCGTAATCAGTTCATCAAAAAAACTGAAAATATTTATGCTGCAGCTAACTATAAAAAGGGCTTCAATGTCAACAATTGGGTTAACTTAGCTGGTGATGGTGAATACTACATCCCTGTTACTAGAACTGTTAACGGCAAAAAGGTTAAGGCATTAAGAATAGCTACTGGTGCTGGTCCTTATACTGCTGCATATGCATACAAAACTAAGGCATTGGTTAAATAATCATTGTCTAACGAAAAAGCAAATTAGCATAATTTGCTTTTTTCTTTTACCGATTTTTACCTTTCCGTATTTCTGCTATATAAAATGTAGAAAAGCATGGAAGAATGGTATTTTCCATACTTCAAAGGCTTATATTTTTCCTTTCCATTTTACATTCGCCACCGTTAAAACGCCGGTATTCTGATATTCCAACTAGGGAGTAATCGCATTGACCAACTATGATGGCATCGTTATCGGTCATAGCCTGACCGTGGATAATTTATATTGCTTTATTTAATTCTGGATGGCTGATTAACAGCGTCAAGTTCTTCATGGCATTTTCATCGCGATCAACTACTTTGCCATAATTTGGGCAGTCCGGATTATAACAAATATATTCATTATGCTTAGTGCCATGCTTTTGATTACCCTTTAAGGTGACTTTTTCATCACCTTTTTTGACCATACCACAAACTGCACATCTTTGTGTTGACGGATAAAGCTTATTAGCCAAGATCAGTTCTTTATCATACCAATCACACTTATAAGCCAATAGCTGTCTAAACAGTCCAAACATTGATCGATGCATACCTTTTGAAGCAACGTGACTCATAAGCATGCCTTTTACGTCTAAGTTTTCAATTACTATTTGGTCATAATCATTAACCAGTTTGGTTGTAAACTTGTGCATCAAGTCGTGCTGAATATTGGAAACACGTTCATAACAAGATTGAAGCTTGGTTTTCGTCTTCAAATACTTATTACTTTGTGTCCCCTTGATTCTGCCATTAACTGTCCGCTTCTTAGCTAAACGCTTTTGATAAAACTTGATTTTCGCATAAAGCCTCTTTAGTGACTTAGGCAAGACTAAACACTGTCCATCTTGATAATTAAAGTGCCCTACATTAATATCAACTCCTGTACCTTTGCCAGTTTTAGCCTTGGGTAAAGGCTTTTCTAGCTTATAAGGTATAGAAGCATAATACTTATGGTTTACTTTAAAAATTGAAACTACACCAATTTTACCCGATAAAGGCTTATTTGAAAGTTCGATCCCTGCCCAACGATCCTTATATGGGGTATCTCTAGGCATTTCTAACCAAAGTAGTCCATCCTCTATCTTTGCTCGATCAGTTTTAAAGCCTTGGCGCGGATTTTTCTTAGAGCGGAACTTAGGCTTGCCCCAATCAGGCTGTGCTTTATTAAAGAAATTTTGCCATGCTTTGCCTAAATCCTGTACCGCTAACTGTAAAGTGCGAGCAGAGTAGGCATACTGCCAATCTTCCTTTTGTTCAATCATTAGATCTCTTACTAAACGCCAATTAGGACTAGGATTTAAGTGATAATCTTGATGAGTCATGCGCCATTTCTTAGTCTTTTTATTCTGCTTAGGAATAAAGGTAGTGGCAACTACTTTATCAAAAATAGTATGTGCCATATACAAGTCTTGCCATAAAGCCAAGGCTTGATTCCAACAGTATCGACGGTAGTTACACCAATCGTCCAAAATTTGCTTCATCGCCTCATCTGGTTTTAGACGGTAAACGCGTGTTTTTACTATCATTTATTAGTCAACTCCTTGTCTTCGCTAATCTTATGCTTGTATTTACGTAAGCCGTAAAGACGACAAGAAAAGACGTGTAAAATACTTAAGACATCTTGAACCAATTCTTCATTAGGTGACGTTTCTCGATTGTTTAAGACTACTATTTTGGTGCCATTTTGATTACATAGTTTTTCAAACCAATCATAACCAAAGCGGATAAAACGATCTTGGTAAGTAATGTAAATTGTTTTAATCTTTCCTTGCATTACTTCATCAAGAAGCTTATTCCACTTTTTGCGCTTATAATTCAGACCGCTACCAATATCGGTGATCATTTCATCAAGAATAATCCCTTTAGTGTTGACAAATTCGCGTATGAACTCTTCTTGATCTTTTAAATCATCCTTTTGATTAGCAGTTAAAACGCGTGCGTAGCCAACTACCTTGCGCTTATCCTTCTTAGGATCAGAATTATTATTAATGTACTTAAGATAATCCTGTTCAGTATAGTAGCGCTTATTTGTTGGAGTACGATGTGCTGGAAAAATTCCTTTACGATCCCACTCCTGTAAAGTGCGCACTGTCACACCCAAGCGTTCAGCCATCTCTTTAGGTTTAAGAACTGCCATAATCTTCATCTCCACATATTATCTTTAGTAAAGATTAAAGCATTTGCTTCTACTAAATTCTATAAATTTCTATTTCTTTCTATGGCTTAATTTATCATTTCTTTCTCCTTCAAAAAGAGCGGCCAATTTTGCCAAACTCTTATGATCAGGATAGCGTTGAACTAATTGCTCAATTTTATCGGTAGCTAATTTTTTTACTTCTTCGGCTGAGCCCATTTTCTCTAAAAAATCTGCCAAATCACCTGAACGAGCAAGTAACTTACGCTCACTACGACTTTCTGCCAGAAAAGCTTGATCAACCTTACGTAACTTCAAACTACCATCTGCATTAAAGTTATATCCTCCCCACATATGCTGCTTAATTGGTTGCATCGGTTCGCTATCCACATAACACAATTTTCCTACCATATGGTGCGTCTCAGTAATTCCTAACGTAACCGGGTCATAAATATCGACATAGTTAAAAATTTTCTCCCGCATTTTAGCCACCTGACGTCGTTCAGCTGGCGTCAGTAAAAGCCAAATATTGGTTCCTTCATACAGATAAGCAGCTGCAATTGCTTCTGGATGACGACAATTAGCTAAAGCAAACTGAGCATTAATTGAACCTAACGAATGACCATAAATATAAATTCTACTACCTTTAAATTGATTAATTGTCTGATTCAATAAGTGAGCAGCTGACTTTAATTGGCTAGGAATCGTCCGTTTTCGTGCAAGCAGTGCTTTTAAAATTGGTAGATTAGTTTTAATCCATTCATCACGCCAAGTTTGTGGAGTCCCCTTTTTAAAACCATATGATCCTTTAAATAAGATTGTTATTTCATTCGGACTTGAAATGACGAAGGCTCGCATCCCATCCTTAGCATAAACATTACGACAAACAGTTCCAAGATAATGTTGATCTATTTTGATAGTATCACCCAGCTGCAATTCATCATATGCCTTTTTAGTTAATTCAACTCGTTCACGATCTGTTAACTGTGCATTTACACTCATAATTTTTCCTAAAATAAAAAACTAACTCTTACTATTATGTTAGCATGAGTTAGTTTTTTTGGATAATTTGAGCCTTTAATCATATTTTTTCTGCAAGTAATTTGCAATCGTTGACAAGCAGAAACAGACAATAAAGTACATGATTGCAATAATCACATACATTGGAATTAAGTAAGTCGTGTTCTGACTGTAAATAATTTGTGCGTGGTATAAAAGCTCTGGCAAAACAATGATAGTTGCCAATGAAGTATCCTTAACCAATGATACAAATTGTGATAATAATGCCGGAATCATATTGTGCAAAGCTTGTGGCATAATTACATGATACATAGCCTGACCATACGACATCCCGTTGGAACGGGCACCTTCCATTTGACCCGAATCAACTGAGCCAATTCCTGAACGAACAATTTCTGCTAGCATTGCACCTTCAAAGATGACTAACGCTGCAATTGAAGCTGTCGTTGGATTCGTTACAATACCTAATTGAGGTAAACCAAAATAGGTAAAGAAGATGATCAACAATAGCGGCAAGTTTCGAATAATATCAATGATAAAGCCTACAATTGCAGACACATACTTAATTTTCATGTAGCGAACTAATCCTAAGATTAATCCTACTACGAAGCTTAATGCAATTGAAATTAATGAAACATAAATCGTTACCCAAAGTCCTTGTAATAAGAAGCGGATATCGACCCATGAATATGCATGAATAAAAGTTTCCATTCTCTATCCCCTTCCTATTAGTTGACTAATTTTTTCTCTAAATGACGCATGTAGTAACTAAGCGGCAAAGTCAAGATCAAGTAGAACAATCCAACAATAATATAAGTATCAATTGTTTGGAACGTTGAGAACGCAATCAATTGTGCTTGATACATCAAGTCAAAACCGGCAACAAAGGCCAAAACTGAAGAGTTTTTAACCAAGTTGACAAACTGGTTGCCTAGTGGTGGAATCACTATCTTCATCGCTTGAGGTAAGATGACATAACGCATGGCTTGCACATAGGTCATACCGTTGGAGCGAGCACCTTCCATTTGACCAGTTCCAATTGAATTAATTCCCGCACGAACGGTCTCTGCAATAAACGCTGATGTATAAAGCGTTAAACCAATTGTCCCCGCTTGAAATCCTGACAATTTCACAATATAACGTGGAACGATCAAATAAAAGATCATGACAATTACCAGCAAAGGTATATTTCTAAAAATCGCAATATAGATCTTCGCGATCACTTGGCCAAATTTAGATGGTGCTACCTCAAGCAAGGCAAAAATCACGCCTAAAATCAAACTGAAAACTAGAGCAATAATACTACTTAAAATAGTATTCCAAAAACCTGTTAGGAAGCTGCCCCAGTTGTTAGTAATAATTTGCCACATTATTTCAAAACCCCCTTTAGACTAAAACCAGGAATTCCAGCAAACCACTTTTTAATCAAACGGTCATAAGTACCATTCTTTTGTAATTCATTCAAAGCTTGGTCGATATGATCAGCCATTTGTTTTTGTCCCTTATTAACAGCAATTCCGTAAGGAGCATTACTATAGACGCCGCCGACTAACTTATAACCAGGATTTTCTTGAGCGATACCGGCAAGCAAACCATTGTCAGTAGTTAATGCCACACCTTGGTTAGCCTTCAATGCAGACATTGCTTGACCATAGTCATCATATTGCAAAATCCGCGCTTTAGGGGCATACTTATGTACATCATCAACTGCGGTAGTTCCTTTAACGGCCAAAACAGTTTTGCCTTCCAGATCCTTAACATTCTTGATCTTACTATTATTAGGCACTAACAAAGATGAACCGGCTGGAAAGTATGGCTTAGAGAAGGTTACTTGCTTGGCACGTTCTGGTGTAATAGTCATTGTGGCTAAAACAGCATCAACATTTCCATTTTTTAAAAGTGGGATTCTAGTGTTGGCAGTAGTAGTAACAAAATCGGTTTTAGCATCTTTACCTAGCATTTGCTTAGTTAAAGCCTTAGCCAAATCGATTTCAAACCCTTCAATATGTCCTGTCTTAATGTTCGTTAAGCCAAACAATCTAGTATCTGCTCTAACGCCCCAAACAATCGTCTTGCTCTCTTTTACTTTTTGATAAACATTGCTACTAGCATGCTGACCACAAGCTGTTAAGGTAAACGCTAATAGAATCAGCAAAGGCAAGAAAAGAAATCTTTTTATCTTTTTCATGGCGTGTCACCTTAATCTTTAGAAATAACTTTGCTTAAAAATTGCCGAGCACGTTCAGTATCTGGATGAGCAAAGAATTCTTCTGGCTTGCGATCTTCTAAAATATGACCATTATCAAAGAAAATTAAGCGATTGCTTACTTCTCTAGCAAAACCCATCTCGTGGGTAACCACAACCATAGTAATGCCTTGTTCAGCAACATATCTCATAACTTCTAAAACATCTTCAATCATTTCTGGGTCAAGGGCACTAGTTGGTTCATCAAATAAAATCACCTTAGGGTGCATTGCTAATGATCTAGCAATCGCTACTCTTTGTTTTTGTCCACCAGATAATTGACGAGGATAAGAGTCAATTTTATCGGCCATACCTACTTTTTCAAGATATTGCATCGCTACTTTACGGTTCTCATCATCAGGACGCTTTAGCACAATCTTAGGCGCCAGCATAACGTTCTCTAACACAGTGTGATTATTGTAGAGATTAAAGTGTTGGAATACCATCCCAACATTTTTGCGAATCTTATTAATATCGGTCTTTTTATCAGCCAAATCATACCCAGTTACAATTAATTGACCGCTATTAATTGGTTCCAAGCCATTCATAGTTCTAATTAAAGTACTCTTACCTGAACCAGATGGACCAATAATTGAAACCACTTGGCCTTCATCAATCTTTAAGTTAATATCTTTCAATGCATGGAGCTTTCCGTAGTACTTATCAACATGCTTAAATTCAATAATTGCTGTCATGGCTTCTACCTTTCTTTCCTTTGTCTACACAATATAATTATTTTACTCTTCTTAAAGCTAAAACTAAATATTTTAGCAATTCAAAATAGTATAATAGCCTGCTAATCTTATAAATTTATTCGGTTTTAGCAAAATATATTTGTATTTAGCTAGATTAAAATAATCATATTAACGCTACTTACGAATTTATCAACTACTAACTTTTAGGATAAAGAAAAAGTCCCTCATCCCTAAACTGGGACGAAAGACTTCTTTCCGCGGTACCACCCACATTGCCTATTAGATATAGACCTACTCATGAAGCACTATCATGCTTCACCGGTGTGGTAACGTACCGGAGACGTCTCAACCTACTCTAAGAATTGTTATTTCGGTGAGCTGCTAAAAGTGTTTTTCAATAGTTCAGGGTCTATTGGCTTTTCACTAGCACCAACTCACTGTTAGAAATAAACTATCTACTTGTCTTTTTCATAGCCTTTTAATTTATTTATATGTATTTAACCTTATTTTGGGATAAAAAGCAAGCAAAATTTCTTATACTTCAAAATGAATCCGTTTTTAATACAAATAAATGCTGTTAATATTCGGAAAATAGCTTAAAATATTTAGTGATATATTGAAAAACAAAGGAGTTTGAAATGGGAAAACTTGAAAAACCCGTTATCATTGGAATTGCTGGTGGTTCTGGAAGCGGCAAAACTACCATCGCTCATGAAATTGCGGATAATATTAATGATCAAGATCGCATTATGATCATGACCCAGGATTCTTATTATAAAGATAATACTGGTGTATCAATGGAAGAAAGAATGAAAATTAATTATGATCATCCTGATGCTTTTGATATGCCGCTACTTGAGGCACAATTAAGTCAGTTAATGCACAGAAAACCGATTGAAATGCCAACTTATGATTTTACCGCTCATACTAGAAGCGATGAAACTATTCATGTTGAGCCGGCCGATATTATTATCTTAGAAGGAATTTTAGTCCTCTTCAATGAAGATATTCGCAATTTGATGGATATTAAAGTTTATGTTGATACCGATGATGATATCCGTTTTATTCGCCGACTTGAGCGCGATATGAAGGAACGTGGTCGTTCACTTGACTCTGTTATTAATCAATATTTGGGTACAGTTAAGCCAATGTACAACCAATTTATTGAACCAACCAAGCGCTATGCCGATATCATCGTACCTGAAGGTGGGGAAAATGATGTTGCAATTGACATGTTAACTACTAAGTTACAATCTGTTTTGAAATAAGCAGCAAAACACTTCTCTAAAAAATTGGAGAAGTGTTTAATTTTTTATAAAGATAAGAAATTGCCAAAAAATAATGTCTCTATCTTACGTAATTAATACTGAAAGCATTAATCAAAATGCTATGATTTCATATCAAAATTATGTAAAATGGAGGTAAATTAAGTGGAACCTATCTTTTCACTAATTAGGTTAAAAAATCTTGTTAAAAATGAGCAATTTGTCTTGGTTAACAGAAAGGCAAAACATGCAACTCCTGTGACCAAAGAATTGGTTAAGCTAATTGTTGCAGATCTTTCAATAAATGATTTTGTCAAAGTAGATAAGGATAGAGCTTTTCCAAGTGAATATGTCTGGGTCTATGAAACTACTTTTGGCGTTAAGTACTACATTAAATTCAAATTTAAGAATGATTATACATTGGTTCTATTCATTTCCTTTCATGAAGCATTATATTAATTAGGGAGGGTCTACCTATGTCTTACATTGCAAACTACACCAACAGCTATGATATTCGTGGTCACGAAATTGAAGTAACAGCTCCTGCTCGTTTTGATGATCAAACTCATCAAGTAATTCCTGATTTAGAATTAGATGATCAGGCAGCCAAGCTAGCACTACAAAAATTCCGCAAACAATACGATGTTGTATCACCTCATGACATCAAACAATTACGCAAGAAATGGAAATTAAGTCAACGAAAACTAGCCCACATTTTAGGCTGGAGTCCTTCAACAATTGCCCTTTATGAAGCTGGCGCCGTTCCCACCAACGGCAATAATCGTTTACTAAAAATTTTGATTAAAGACGACAAAATCATGTTAGAGTTCATTAAAGATAGCGAAAAAATTGAAATGTAGCAAAAGACCTGATAATCACAAAGCGAAGATTATCAGGTCTTTTCTTTATTCTAAATTATCTTAATTTTGATTATCATCTTGTGCATTAGCTGTGTCCAAAATTCGGTTATACTTCTTGGCAAAGAAGACCAAAAGCAAGACACTAGCAATAACATAAATTACTGCTGCAATGTAATAGGCATTTGCATAACCATCTTGGGTAGTAAATAAGTAAAATTCGGTGAAGAGTCCATCAATGACACCGACAACAGCATAAGCAATCTGAACTACTCCAGTAAAGGCTGGACGCAAGTCCTTATCAACAATAACCATCTGAACTTCTTGTTGAATTGGCATTGTGGCATTGGCTAATCCTGTTCTTAAGAAGAGCAAAAGGCCGACAATTACAAACAAAACTGTCCCGCTACCTAAGCGACGACCGTTAGCTAGCAACAACATAACTGGCACACAGGTCAATGTACCTGCAGCAACAGAAACAATCGCCCCCATCTTCTTTTCCAAGAATGGCGCAAAGAAATATCCAATTAGCATCGCTGCTTGAACAAAGGTGTTAATGGTAGAAGTAACATCACGTGGAATGTGCAAATAACTATTCAAATAAATCGGCACATAAACAGCAACTAAACGAGCACCAAGTTGAATACCGGCAATATAGACAATCCACATCAATGTCTTCTTGCTCAAAAGCTTTTTATACATAGCCATCTTCTCTGCTCTGCTAGGCTCCTTGTCATCTGCAGTAGAACGATAATCACGTGGCACATCATGAATAAACAAAGCCAAAACAAAGGCTAACATGGTTACGGCAGCCGTAATGTAAAGCAGGATTCTGTATGAATTTGTATAATCTGCTAAAGTTTGACCAGTTAACATCTCTGACTTACCAGAAAGAACAGATGCCTCATGATAAGGAATGCCTCTAATCAAACCAAAGAACCAAACGACAGCTTTCCCACCTAAAAACGTACAGATCGTTTGTGTAATCAAATTAACAATCATTACTGTTGAGAACATCTTAGTTCTAATTTTTCCCGGAACATATGAGGTCCACATTAATGGATACATCAAATCATAAACCCCAATTGCTGTCCAAGAAATAGTATAAGCGATCATGATGATAATTTGATTGGTTGTGATACAGGTTAAGGCCATAAAAATTGCCGTCATTGGTGGCAAGATCAGCAAAATCTTTCGATAGCCCCATTTATGAACCGTCGCAATCATGACTGACATCAAAATTGCTGTCGCCGCATTAAAAATGTTTAAACCTGAAATCAAGTGTGGCGCTACAATCTTGTAGTAAGACAAGGCTGCATCATTCGTAATCCCAGTTACTGCACCTAAAATACCATAAATCCATAAGTAGACAATGACATTGTGTTTATAACGTGGATTCCAATTTTTAATCGCCTCAGCCTCAGCTTCCTTTTCCGCATTGCTTCGTCGAGCCATATAAGTCCCCTTTTTTTGAAAACGTATACAATACATCTAACCTTATTTTATCACTCAAATGGTATTAATAAAGTGTGTGTATACGAAAAGGTATGGTTTATAGTTTCTAGGCAACTTTAGGTTTTAATGCTTTATCGAAAAGATTGGTAATCAATTTCACTAGGACACCATCAAACAGTAATGATGAAATCATACTTACAATAAACATCAAAATTTGTACATTAACCTGATAATGACTCCAACCAAACAAAAAGTAACTTGGTATAAAACCACCTAAATTAGCAAAGAAAGCACCAGTCAAAACGCTCTTCCATGAGAACTTTTCATAGCGTTCTTTTTTAGGGAAAAAGCCGATCTCGTTCATTGCTCCTTGAATTAACCCCTCAAAAATAGTCAAGGCTCCCCACTGGCCACCGATCGCCATCTCAACCGTGGCAGCCAGCAATTCACCGATAGTTCCAGCTCCCTTAGTTGGTACAAAATACATCGCTAAAGGAGCAGCCATATACCATAAGCCAGTAAAAACGTTGTCAACAACCGGTGCATAACCGGTGGGTAAAAAGCTTAATTTTACTAAGTTATACACATTGTTAAAGCCATAAGTGTAAATCACACCCATGATGATCCCGATTAAGGCAACTAAAATAACTGATTTTACATTCCATTTTGACGATCTAGTAAACATAAAAAATGCTCCTTACTAACATACTGTCAGTAGGAGCACACAAATAAAAGTTAATTCTCTTGTTAGCACTTTCCCTTGCGCAAGTATTATCTTGTTCAGGTTCGAAGGGTATTATCTCAGCATTCCGCACCCCTAGTGACATTTCATTTATTTATCAATTAAGTCAAGTATAGCACATTGTTAATCAAATACCATTTGATCTGTGTAAAGTTTGTAATAAAATCCCTTTTCTTTAAGCAGTGCCTCGTGACTGCCTTCTTCGATCACATTACCATCTTTTAACACAACAATCTTATTAGAATTCAAGATCGTCTTTAACCGGTGAGCAATCACAAAGCTTGTTCGTCCAGCAATCACAGTATCCATTGCCTTTTGAATCTTTTCTTCTGTTACCGTATCTACGTTAGAAGTTGCTTCATCCAAGATTAGGAATGGTGGATTCGTTAAAATTGTCCGAGCAATTGACATTAATTGCTTTTGCCCAGTTGAAAAGATTGAGCTAGCATCGCTAACTTGAGTATCGTAACCATCAGGCAAAGTCTCAATAAAATCATGGATATTAGCCTGCTTAGCCGCTGAAATCACTTCATCCATTGAAGCATTCGGCTTACCATAACGAATATTGTCCGCTACAGTACCAGTAAATAAGACAGAGTCCTGCAGGACGATCCCAACATTATTTCGCAATGATGTTAGTTGAATATCACGTACATCTGTCCCGTCAAAGGTTACTTTACCTGAATTAACATCATAGAAGCGATTTAATAGGTTCATAATCGTAGTTTTACCTGAACCGGTTGGTCCGACCAGAGCCACTGATTGGCCCTTATCAACCGAAATATTTACTCCGTGCAAAATTTCTTTATCTTTATTGTAGCCAAAATGAACATTTTCTAGCTTGACACCATGATTCAAACCACTAATGACCTTACCATTTGGCACTTCGTTTTCATCTTTTTGTTCTTCAACTGTAGCTAATCTTCTTGCCCCAGTTAAAGCTAATTGAATCATGGAATAAATTGAAGTAATTTGTGTCAAAGGTTGGAAATAAACTTGTGAATATTCAACGAAAGTTACAATCAAGCCCAATCCAATAGCCTGAGAAATTTGACCGGAAATAATCATCCAAGACCCCATAGCGATGACAATTGCCAAATTAAGTAAGTTCAATCCGTTCATCAATGGGAATAGGATTCCCGAATAAAATTGCCCCTTAAACAAAGCGGTTCTTACTTTATTGTTGTAGACCTTGAAGCCATCAACCGATTCTTGACGCAAACCATTGGTAATAATCACCTTTTCACCATTGATCTGTTCGGTAATATAACCATTTAAATCGCCAATTTCATCTTGCTGCTTATCGATATAAACGCGAGCTTTTTTCATTAAAAGGACACTAATAATCAAAATGAATGGTGTTGTCGCAATCGTAGTCCAAGCCAAAGTACTATTAATCGTGAACATCACAATAATTGTTCCCACGAACATAATTCCCTGGGAAATAATTTCAAAAATCGCATTGTTCATTGCGTTGAAAATATTATCCAAATCGGAAGTAAATAGCGATAAAAGTTTACCATCCTGATGAGTATCAAAGTAGCGCACTAACATCCGTTGAAACTTGGCAAATAGATTCTCACGCATGTCATTAGTTGAATCCGCATTGAACTTGGACATTACCATCCAAGCAATAAAAATCGCTATCTGGCTCAATAAGTAAAACAAGAACATCGACCATAACGCGCTATAGAACGTGTTCATGGATGCTGTACCCTTTTTTAAATCAACCAAATAAGTAGTTAAAGCGGTAACTGAACGGCCTAAATATGTAGGTGCCATAACCTGTGCACCACTCGAAATCAAAGAAAGGATAACCACAATAGTGATTCCCTTCCAATAAGGCTTCAAATACTTAGCAAAATAGCGCAATGCCTTTTTCGTATTACTCATTTATTCATTTCCTCCTTTCTTACCTTTTTGTGTCTTGAAGATTTCTTGGTAAACCGGCGAAGTCTTAAGCAATTCTTCATGCGTACCTTGTGCCACTAATTTACCGTCATCTAACACTAAAATTGTATCGGCATTAATCACTGAAACAATCTTTTCCGCAATGATAAAAGTAGTAGTATCAGGCAGCTCATGCTCTAAAGCTTGCTGTACTTTCTTCTCACTTTCCGCATCCAGAGCAGAAGTTGAATCGTCCAAAATCAAAATTGGTGCTTTAGCAATCAAGCCACGTGCAATAGATAGACGTTGCTTTTGCCCACCGGAAAAGTTAGCAGAACGCTCCTCTACTTCATGATCGAAAGAATCGTTATAACGCTCAATAAATTCTGATGCTTGCGCCATATTGGCAGCACGCTGCAATTCATGTAATTTAGCCTGAGCATTACCTTGACGCAAATTAGATGCTATTGTACCTGAGAAAAGAACTGCTCGCTGCAGCACAAAAGAAACAGTTTTGCGTAATGCAGCTTCAGTTACATCCTTAATATTTTGACCGCCAATTTTTACTTCACCCTTAGTTGGATCATATAAACGAGCAATTAATTGGGCCAAAGTTGATTTACCAGCACCTGTTGCCCCAACGATACCAACCATTTGACCTGGCTTAATCTTAAACGAAATATCCTTTAAAGTAGGATCATCCCCATCAGGATAAGTAAAGGAAACATGATCAAACTCTACGCTACCGCTAAGAGGTGCAACCGAACCACTTTCCACAAACTTGACATCTGGTTCAGTCTCCAATACCTCACGAATACGTCCAAGAGAAATATTAGCTCTTGAAAATTGCATTAAGGTCATTCCGGCAATCATGATCGTAAATAGCAGGGTTAAAACATAGTTCACGAATGGACTGACTACCGCAATATCACTTGGATGTGCCGTAATATTTTTACCAATTAAATAAACAATTAAAGCAATTACGGTATAAGCGATCATCTGAAAAGCTGGCATAATTGCAGAGAACCAGTAACCAATCACAATGTTGTAGTCATTCAATTGGTCCGAAGTTTGATCAAACTTTTTAATTTCTTGTGGACCTTGATTAAATGACTTAACCACTCTCACACCTTGCAATGTTTCTTGTGCTTGATTAGAAATTCGGTCCATCATTTCTTGGAATTTGGTAAACAAACTATTCATTTGTCTTAAAACGTAAGCGCCAAAACCAAAAATAAGTGCAACCATGACCACTGGTGCCCACCAGAAGCGCGGAATAATCACGATACAGAAGATAAATGAACCGACAATTAAAATCGGCAACCGCAACATCTGCATAAATAGCTGCATCATCATGTTCATTACCTGGTTCATATCGTTGATCAACCGTGTAGTTAGAGAACCTGCTGAAAATTTCTTAATATTACCAAAAGAGAACGTTTGAATCTTAGCATAGGTATCTTCACGTAGATCACTAACTACTCCTTGTGCAATTTTCGCTGCAAAATAAACGTTAAAAATACCCGAAATAATTGCAATTATACCTAGGACTACTAGCCAGATTCCATCAGACAAGACTGCTTGCTTCTGATTCACCATCAATGCCTTTTGAATATTTTCCAATAATTTAGGCTGATATAATCCAGAAAACGCTGAAACTAAGATAGCAATAATTGCACAAACAACATCTTTTTTATAACGCTTTAAGTATGGAAGAATTATTTTAAAGTTTTCCATTTTTACTCCTTTCTTCACTTAAAAAATGCCAAAAAGTAGTGCTCCATTCTTCTGAAAGCTTAGCTAACAATTTCATTTTGTCAGTTCCCATGGCTTGAGCCGTTTTTTCCTCTAACTCAAATAGAGGACGCAACCTGTCATAAGCATATTTCCGCCCTGCTTCGGTAAGCTGGCAAAATCGAACTCGCTTATCGCTAGGATCAACAGTCATCGTGATATGATCATGATCACGCAGAATCTTAATTCCTTTGTTAATCGACTGCTTGGGTAAATCACTCAGATTTACTAATTCTCTTTGTGTCAATTTTCCCCGAATCAGTAATTCATACATGATTACCACTAAATAGTCCGGCAAGTCATGATCCTGCTCCCATTGGCTATAAGCACGGCTGCCATGGATAATTGATAGATTTAATTTTTCTGTCTCACTAATTTTCATTACTTCACCACCATATTTAGTCTACATGCATGCCAAATATATTAGTATGCACATGGACTATTGTCAAATCATTTTGTCAAAAATAAGACTATAATTAAAGTAAAGAAACAATTTTTGCATCTAAATTTCAAATTGGTATAATAAAAAAATCATCAAGTAAAACAAGGCAGGGATTATATGCGTAAAAAGTTTTTATTAATAATTTCAATAGTGGTCCTATTTGCTTTGCCATTAAGTGGCTGTAAGCAAAACAAAAAGCAAAACGTTTATCAAGCAGTTAAAACTAGTAAAACCATTAACTGGGGCGTCAAAGCTGACACGCCATTATTCGGCTCAATAAATATTAAAACAGGCAAACTTAATGGCTTTGAAATTGATTTAGCTAATGCATTAACCCATGAAATGCTAGGCAAAAATGCCAAAGCCAATTTCATAACAACAACGGCCAACACCAAGATTCAGCTTCTAAAAAACACGAATGTCGACGCCGTCATTGCAGCAATGACCATTACGCCTGAACGTAAAAAACAAGTCGAATTCAGTCACCCTTACTTTCCTGCTGGACAGTCAATTATGGTTGCTGACAGTAGCGCCATTAAAAATGCTAAAAATTTGAATAACAAGAAAGTGCTTGTAGTTAAAGGAACTACTGCCGCCGATGCTATCCATCAAGTTGCTCCTAAAGCGGAAATTTTACAATTCGATGATTACGGCCAAGCTTTTGCCGCATTAAAAGCTGGACAAGGAGATGCCTTTGTAACTGATAACGGAATTTTAGCTGGGATTTTGCGTGATAGTTCCGGCTATAAATTAGTTGGTGGCACCTTTACCAACCAGCCATATGGTATTGCAGTTAATAAGGGGCAAAATGACATGCTCAAGCATATCAACACTGCATTAGCAAAACTAGAAAAGAATGGCACATATAATCACCTAGTTAAAAAATGGTTTGGCAACATTCCTGGTATGAACATTAAAGAACTAGAAAAGAAGTAAGAAAAAGGCTAAGATCAAAATTTTGATCCTAGCCTTTTCGCTTATTTAGCAATGAAATCAAGTAAAGTAAACATTACATCTTTATTTTTCTCAGGCACACCATGATTAATAATCTCTGTAGGCGTTTGATGTAAATCATTATTTTCTAAAGCATATGCTCCATCATTAATAGCAATCTCACGCACATTATCAATTTGCGGTTCAAAGTGGAACTGCAACCCAATTACATTATCTCCCAGTAAAAAGCCTTGATTCTTAACTAGATCACTAGAGAATAATAACTTAGCTTCGGTTGGAATTTCACTCATTTGTTCATGCCAATGAAGAGCTGTTAACTTATCCGGAATTCCTGTAATAGTCTGATCTTGCAAATAAACTGGTGCCCAACCTACTTCCTTAGCGGGTGCATCAAGTACCTTATAGCCCAAAGTTTTAGCAATCTGCTGGCTACCAAAACAAATTCCCAAGATCGGCTTGTGTTGATCTAACATTTGTCTAATCAACACACGTTCATTTTTGACCCAATCAAGATCATCATTAGGACTGTTTGGACTGCCTAGGACTACTAATAGATCTGTTTCATCAACAGTTGGCAAAATACCAAAATTCCCTGGATGGTAAACGAACATTTCGTTATCTCTAGCATGGCACCAGGCTTGAATAGAACCAGGTCCCTCATTAGGTGCATGCTGTAATACATTAACGCGCATGAAATCCCTTTCTCACTCAACAATATTTTTGTTTTTCATTTTATACTCAATTCTAGTGGTAAACAAGAAGAGTCAATTAATCTTTTATCGTATTTTTAGAAACTATATGTCACCTTATATGATATAATGTTATACATATTTTTACATCTGGAGGACTTTCATGGACAATCACCTTAAACGCAGTATTGGCTTAGGTTCTGCACTTTCAATTATCGTTGGAACCATTATCGGTTCTGGAATTTTCTTTAAACAAGCTTCAGTTTTAGATAGCGCAGGCTCAACCTTTATGGCACTTTTAGCATGGATTTTAGCTGGGATTATCACATTAACCGCTGGCTTAACGATTGCGGAAATCGGTGCCCAGATGCCTTATACTGGTGGACTTTACGTCTATATTGAAAAAATTTACGGCCGCGTTTTAGGTTTTATGGCTGGTTGGATGCAGGCTATTGTGTACGGTCCTGCTATGATAGCTGCAGTTACCGGTTTTTTAAGTATTATGGTGACTAATCTCTTTGGCATCGGCACCGAATGGCGTATTCCCATTGGTTTGATCACTATCATCGCTATCGGCGGTTTAAACTTTTTAGAAAATAAAGTCGGTGCAGCCTTTGCTATAATCACTACAATTGCTAAGATGATCCCTATTTTTGCAATTATCTTCTGCGGCATCTGCTGGGGTGAGCAAAACGCTGTCGCCCAAACTGTGACTGAGCTGAATCGATCAACAGGTGGTCTTGGCGTAGCCGTTCTCGCTGCCCTTTTTGCCTATGACGGTTGGATCTTTATTGCAAATTTAGGTGGTGAAATTAAGAATCCACAAAAATTATTACCCAAAGCAATCATCATTGGAATCACTACAGTATTAGTAATTTACGCGTTAATTACTATTGGTATTTTTAGTTTCATCCCTGCCGATAAAATTCATGCATTAGGTCAAAATTCAACCACTTATTTGGCTGACGCTATTCTTGGTCCAATTGGCGGTAAAGTTCTATCTGTCGGCATTATTATCTCAATGCTAGGCACTCTCAATGGAGAAATGCTCACCTTTCCTCGTATTATTTACGCTATGGCTAAGCGCGGGGATTTGCCTTTCTCAAGATTTTTATCATACGTTACACCTAAGGGAAAAGCACCAGTTATGGCTACTATGCTCTTAATTACCTTAACTGGAATTATGATGACTTTCTTCGATCCTGATTACCTATCAAATCTCTGCGTCTTCACAATTTATAGTTTCTATGTTTTAGCATTCTTTGGCTTATTCATTTTAAGATACAAAAATAAGGACCAACGTCCTTTCAGCGTGCCATTTTATCCCCTAATTCCTTTAGTAGCAATTGCAGGCGGGCTCTTCGTTTTAGTCAGCCAATTCTTCAATGATCCCGCTGGCGTTTTGCTTTTTACTGGAATTACCGCTGTCGGCTGGCCAATTTTCTTTTTAGTTAAAAAGATGAGCAAAGCACAGAATACGATTATCGAAGACTAAAAATCTCAAATTTTTCTTGTTCATTTTTAATAATTATGATATTCTAATTAAAATTAATTTAGGAGATTCAATTATGATTTATCAAGACACCACATTGGCATACTCATCTAGCTCAAGTTCCAACTGAACTTGAGTGATTTTGGTGTACGTAAATCAGCAGCCGGATTCACTCAATCGTTTCTAGACGATAAGGTGAATCCGGCTATTTTTGTATAAAGGAGAAAAAATGGACAACAAGCTTAAACGCAGTATTGGTTTTGGCTCAGCTTTTTCAATTGTAATCGGAACTATCATCGGCTCTGGTATCTTTTTTAAGCAGGCTTCTGTTCTTGACAGTGCAGGTTCAACTACAATGGCCTTACTAGCTTGGATTTTTGGTGGTCTAATTACCTTGGCTGCAGGTCTCACCATTGCCGAGATAGGGGCGCAAATGCCCTACACTGGTGGTCTTTATGTCTACATTGAAAATCTCTATGGCCGCATTTTAGGCTTTATGGCTGGTTGGATGCAGATCATCGTGTATGGTCCTGCAATTATTGCCGCCGTTGCTGGTTTTATGAGCATCATGATGACTAACTTTTTTGGTTTGAATCATTCATGGCGCATTCCTTTGGCTTTAATCACAGTTTTAGCAATTGGAATCATGAATTTCTTTGAAAATAAGGTAGGTGCAATCTTTTCGGTCATAACCACGATTGCCAAAATGATTCCGATCGCTGTAATCACCATTTGTGGAATCTGTTGGGGTCAACAAGATGCGATTAACCAGACTGTAGCAGAGGTTAGTCAACACACTAGTAACTTCGGTGTTGCTGTTTTAGCCACTTTATTCGGCTACGATGGCTGGATTTTAATCGCTAATTTAGGCGGCGAAATGAAAAATCCCCAAAAATTATTACCTCGAGCAATCATTGCAGGAATTACAGCTGTTTTGGCTATTTATACCCTAATTACAATTGGGATTTTCCGCTTCATCCCCGCTAATCAAATTCACCAACTAGGCGAAAACACTACTACTTATCTAGCTAACGCGGTTTTCGGTGCAATCGGAGGTAAAATTCTTTCCATTGGCATCATCATTTCAATAATGGGAACATTAAATGGGAAAATGCTAACCTTTCCTAGAATCGTTTATGCCATGGCTAAACGAGGAGATTTACCTTTTTCTAAATACTTAGCCTATGTTACTCCTAAAGGAAAATCTCCCGTTGTTGCTACTTTGTTTATCGTCCTTTTAGCCCTTTTAATGATGATTTTCTTTGATCCAGACCACTTATCAGATCTTTGCGTCTTTACAGTTTATTGCTTCTATCTTTTAGCCTTCTTTGGAATTTTTATCCTAAGAAAAAAGAATAAAGCAGAGCGTCCTTTCAGTACTCCACTTTATCCTTTTGTGCCTATAATTGCTATTTTAGGCGGTTTGTTTGTCTTAATCAGTGAATTAATTAATGATCCAGCTGGTGTTTTACTTTTTGCTGGAATTGTCATTATTGGATTACCAATTTTTTACGCCGTTAAGCGCATGAGCAAACATCGTTTGCATTAAAGCGACCTTTCTACACTGTAGCTTGCTCGCCACAACTCTTCCATTTTAGCTAAACGATGCCAATCCCCTTTTTGACACATTGTATATAAAGCATGTGCAGGATCATAGGCAATTGGATTACCTTCTGTTTCCTTCAAATAAGCTCCAACAATGTTGATTAACATCATCCGAAAGCGTTCAATCTCATTTCGGCTAAAGTAAGTTTCAAAATACTTGCTGGTTAAGCAATCAACCGTTGCTTGCGAGGCCTTATGCAAAGAAGCCGGATTCTTACGATAGTTATATAAAGTATAGGTTGAAATTCCTGTTGCCTTACTTAAACTAGTAATCTTCACATTGCGATCAGTTACCAATTTTTCTGCTCTTTGTACATCGGTTAAAATTTTCGGATGCTTAATGTGAGGAAGCATCGGAATACGTTTGCTTAACTCTGCGATTACTTTTTCAGCAGCTTCCCTCATTTGCTGAGTGGCTACTGTCTCACTTACCTTGTCATCAAGCAATTCTCCTACAACGAAAGTATGATCAGTCACTTCATACCTTCTAGTAATTGCATTGTAAAAATGGCCTTCAACCCCTGTGATCTTAACTGCATCAGTTCCAGCTTTCTCATAGTCAAAAAAGATGTGTTGTTGATCACCAGTTAATGGTGAAAATGGTAAATTATCTAACGTAAAAACTTGTACATTTAAAGTATAATCTGAATGAACGGAATCTTCTGCATCACTACGATACATTTTCACTTCCCGATCATGAATAAAATCTTCAAAAATAAGATTTTTTCCATATTTTTTTTTCATTTCTTAATCCCCTTTTATATAGTCCTATTATCCATTATAAGCAAAAAACTAGCTTTTAAAAGCTAGTTTTTGTTTTTATTAGAAAATATTCGGTTTAGGGCAAATAATTACCAGCAGCTAAGTATAAATCGTACCACTCTTGTCTAGTCAATCGAATCTTGGCACCTTTAGCAGAATCCCTAATGTGTTGCGGATTCATTGATCCAACTAGCATTTGAATATTTGCAGGATGACGTAAAATCCAAGCTGCAGCGATCGCATTTTTACCTACCTCATACTTATCGGCCAGTTTTTGCAACTCTTGATTCAACTTGGGGAAGCCATCATTATCAATGAAGGTCCCTTCAAACATGCCATACTGGAATGGTGACCAAGCCTGCACAGTAACTTTGTGTAGACGGGCATAATCAAGAAATTGGCTATCACGATCAACTGATGGTTTATCTACCATATTCATATGCATCCCAAAGTCAATCATTCCTGTATGTTTCAGGCTAAATTGTAATTGATTAAACATCAAGCGCTGGCTCAAGCAACTTTGTAACAATTTAAATTGAGCCGTATCAAAATTAGATACGCCGAAAAAGCGCACCTTACCTGCTGCCTGTAGTTGATCAAAAGCCTCAGCTACTTCTTCTGGATCCATCAATGCATCTGGTCGGTGAAGTACTAATGAATCAAGATAATCTAGTTGCATTCTTTCCAAAATTTCATCAACACTATGCAAAATATGTTCTTTAGAAAAATCATAACGTTTTCCTGGAACAATTCCTGTTTTAGATTGAATAAACATCTCTTCACGCTTGATCTGCATTTGGCTAAAAGCTTGACCAAAAATCTCTTCTGATTTTCCACCGCCATAAATATCAGCAGAATCAATGAAGTTGATCCCAGCATCATAGGCGGCTTGAATTGCCACTTGAGCCTCTGGAACTGATTTTTGATTCATTCGCATAATGCCAAGTGCCATCGCTGGAATGCTTAAAGTAGTACATCCCATTTTAATTCGTTTCATAATGTAAGTCCTTTCATTCTTTATTTACCTCACATCATGAACCAAAAATAGCTAAGTTTCAACCACAAGAAATTCAATAATCTTTTATTAATATATCTTAGCTACTGCCGATTGAATTGATTCTTTATCTAAAAATTCATCATAACTCGTATCTTGGCGACTAACAATACCTTTAGGTCCAACTTCGATAATGTGGTTAGCAATAGTCTGAATAAATTCATGATCATGTGAGGTGAATAAAATTGAGCCAGGATATGACACTAATGCATCATTCAATGCAGTAATTGATTCCAAATCTAAGTGATTAGTTGGATCATCCATAATCAATACATTAGCTGATTCCAGCATCATACGTGACAATTGACAGCGAACTTTTTCACCACCAGAAAGCACTTTGATCTTCTTCTCAATTTCTTCTCCACTAAAGAGCATTCGACCCAAGAACCCACGCAAGAATGTGTTATCATCTTGTTCCTTAGTCGCATATTGCCGTAGCCAATCTAAGATTGTGAGTTCATCATTATTAAAGTTAGCATTCAAATCGCGTGACATGTAGTTAAAGGCCGTTGTTTGACCCCATGTAACGGTACCAGTATCTGGCTTAAGCTTACCAGCAACGATATCAAGCAGCGCAGTCGTTGCTAAAGCATTACGTGATAAAAATGCTACCTTATCACCAGGACGCACGATGAAAGACACATTATCCAGAATCTTTTCACCATCAACTGAATAAGAAACATTTTCTACCTTAACTAGGTCATTACCTAAATCACGGTGCATTTCAAACTTTACAAATGGATACTTACGACTAGATGGCTTAATATCATCTAAAGTAATCTTATCAAGTTGTTTCTTACGAGAAGTTGCCTGACGTGATTTAGATGCATTAGCAGAAAAGCGGGCAATAAATTCTTGCAATTGCTTCATCTTTTCTTCTTTTTTAGCATTTTGGTTAGCAGCTAATTCATTAGCTAGTTTGCTTGATTCATACCAAAAGTCATAGTTACCCACATAAAGCTGAATCTTACCACGATCAACGTCACACATTTCAGTACATACTTGATTTAAAAAGTGTCGGTCGTGAGAAACAACAATCACAATGTTAGGGTAATCAGCCAAAAAGTCTTCTAACCATTCAACGGTATGAACATCCAAACCGTTAGTCGGTTCGTCCAATAGCAAAATATCAGGATTACCAAACAAAGCTTGGGCCAATAAGACCTTAACTTTTTCGCTTTCAGGTAAATCCTTCATCATCATTTGATGTTCTTCTTCAGGAATCCCTAATGATTGCAGCAGCTTAGCCGCATCCGCTTCCGCATTCCAACCATCAAGTTCTGCGAACTTGCTCTCTAATTCAGCTGCCTTAACCCCATCTTCATCACCAAAGTCAGGTTTGGCATAAAGAGCATCTTTTTCTTTCATTACTTGATACAGTTCCTTGTGCCCTTGAATTACTGTGTCCATGACAGAGAAGTCTTCGAAAGCAAAGTGGTCCTGGTTCAAGCTGGACATGCGCTCATTGGGATCAATTGAAATTGAACCTGTTGTTGGTTCCAGTTTCCCCTCTAACAATTTAAGAAAAGTTGACTTACCGGCACCATTGGCACCAATTACGCCGTAGCAGTTGCCTGGAGTAAATTTTAAGTTAACGTCTTCATAGAGTGTGCGGCCACCAAATCGTAAACTAACGTCGGATACTGTAATCAATCTCTTTACCTCGCTTAAAATATAAAATTATGTTTAAGTATATCAAAAAAGATGGTCCCTTATAATAGAGAATCCATCTTTTTAAGCAATTTATTAAAACTTTTTGAAGCTATCTAGCTTTTCTTGGGTAATATCACGAATAATTGCAGTAGCTAAATCAACTGAAGCCTTAAAGTCCTTATAACTACTGAAACAATATGGTGAGTGTTCATAGCGCACCGGAATACCGATGACAATTGTTGGCGCACCATTTTCGTAGTAAATTGCAGCACCATCCTGACCGCCACCGGTTCTAACTGAACGAGTATATGGAATATTATTTTTATCAGCTAAATCACATGCATATTGTTGGAACTTAGGATTTGGTAAAAATGTCGTATCCATATCGCGCAACATTGGGCCACGTTTTAGACCAGTTTGAGAAAGCCAGTCAGGCGTAAAAGTATCATCAGCTGGACAGCTTTCGAGTACCAGACAAAGATCTGGCTTAACTTTTCTAGCCGTTACATAGGCGCCACGCAAGCCAACTTCTTCTTGACTAGAAAGTGCAGCCACCACGTCAAAGTTAGTTTCTTCACCCTTCAAATTATCAAGCACATCAACCATCGCACCAGCACCAAAACGATCATCAAAGTCTTTACCGAAGAATAAACCGGACTTTTCATGATATTCACACTTAACATCAACAAAGATAGGGCAACCTGTATCAATCTTGTAGTCCTTGATTGTCTCCTCACGGCTAGAAGAACCAACATCAATTGACATATCTGCCACATCAGGTACATTATTGCGCTCAGCTGCTGTCATGAAGTGAGGCGGCTTAGTTGCTACAACGCCAGGGATATATTCTCCATCACGATTGCGCACTTTAACGCGCAAGGCTGGAATATTATATTTTACCCAACCACCAAGTGGAACAAACTTAATTAAACCATTAGGGCGAACAGCTTGCGTAATGAAGCCTACAGCATCTGAGTGCGCATCAAGTTGAATTACCGGTCGATTTCCCTTATTTTCTTTCTTGGCGGCATAAACATTGAGCATCCCATCTACCTCAATATTTGCCGTTTTTTCCGCATAACTAGTAAACAGCTTAACGAATTCTTCCTCAAAGCCCGAAGTTGAATTGGCATCTGAGAATTCTTTCAACATTTGGATTTCTTGTTCTTTTTGCATAATTTTTCCTTTCTATAAAAAACGCTTAATTTAATTTTACCGAGAAAAACAGTCAAAGTAGACTATAATTAAAAATAATTATTGCAAAGGAAAAATAAAATATGAAAAATAAATTTTCAATGATAATTCTTTTACCCCTGCTTTTTAGCCTATCAGCCTGTTCCAACCGTTCTAGTCGTCCCGCTACGGTTAACGAAACAGTAAGCAGTTCTGCGACACATAAAGCATCCAAACAGGCAAATGAGTTTAAGCCTAATTTAAAAAAGAAATATCCTGGCTTTAAGTTAACCAGCATCCCCGAACAATTTCGCGGTACCTGGTATCGTAGCGATCCACTGAGCAAATCAGCTCGCAAATTAATTATCAACAAGCATACAATTGGTGACTCAGTAGTTTATCGACAAGTGGATAAGTCCATTAAATTAGATCATAATTCTGAGCAAAAGAATAAAACCTATTCTGGTGGTGATTCCATGATCGCCATCGAACAACATCAAGGGCAGACTTGGATGCGCGTTCGTGAGTTTTTAACACCTGTAGATATTATTTATATTACTGGTCAATTTAAAGGACATCCTTGTTTATATCTTGCATATTCTTCCGGAGATATCCACAACGCACTTTTCAAAAACAAAGCACTAGCAATTAAGTATAAAAACTATGACTTTTCTAAAATTAAATCATGAAAGATATTAACAATCTACTACAACAAAAAAGTAACTTACTCTTAAAAATTAGCTCGTTACCCTTAAACCTATTCCCTTATTTAGTATTCAGCTTAATTATTAAACAAAATACTGCAATCAGCGTGCTGCCTTTTGCACTCTTCTATGCCTTTCGGCGCACAACATTGTTTCTATTTAAAGGCGGCGAAAATGAAGATAATGTTATTGGCTGGTTCGGTTTATTGGCAGCTTTATTAGGCTATTTCTTAGGGATTTTCGGCATCTTTTTACCAGCCCTTTACTGCATTAGCGCATCCCTTGCCGGAATAGGCGCCGCATGTTTCCCTAGCGTTCAAAAACAAATCGCTATTCAAAGCGACTATCATCCAAGCAAAAATGATCTTTTTGCTTATTTCGGCGCAATTTTAATTTTACTAGCAATAGTTGTCTTTGTTGAACCACATCTGCCAACAATTTCATTTATCGCAATGCTCATTTATACGCTAATTGCTATACTCGGCTTTAAATATTCTCCATTTAGAGCACATTCACGGGAAATTGTATTGCAGTGGCAAAATGTCTGGTTAACTCTTGGTTTGCTACTGGCTATTCTCTTAATTCGAGAAGGTTGGAACTCGGGAAAAGACATCTTCTCTATTTTTGGCATTATCGTTTCAGCAGTAGTCGTTATTAGCTATCTGATCAAATTAGCTTTAAGCCAAAAACATGGTAAATTATCTCGCAAAATGCAGTATCGCCTGACAATCGCAGGCCTCTGCCAAGACTTTACCACTATCTTTTCAGCCGTTTATATTTCTGTTTTATTTGGTGCAAAAAATTACTACTGGTTATTTGTCATTATCTTAATCGCCAGCTTTATCAAACGTCCATTATTAAAAACGCTACGTGAATATTTACCATTTGATGACTTCACCATTCAAAGTTGGGGCATTGTTCTCGGTCTAGTTATTACGCTCTTTAGGCCAACATACTTTGCAGGGATTTTTTTGATTCGAATTTTCTACAGTTTACAAAATACTGACACCTTAGATCTTATCCGTGATCATGTCGATACAAATATTTATATGATCAACTATCGTTTTCGCACTGCTGGAGGCTTCTTAACTCAATTAATTCTGTGGGGTGGCTTGCTTTTATTCAATGGACCGCACATCTTTGAGCAAATCTTTAACTACCATATTAATAAAAGCGTTATGAATTCTAGTCAGCCCTTATTTTTAACTCACTTAATCTTGGTGCTATTCATAGTCAGCTTTACAATTTATACTTTAAAACTTAACAAAGGGAATAAAAATGAATGAAAAACCTATTTGGAAAAAGAATTTACTTGTCTTATCTACTGCGGTCTTTATCGCTGGTATCGCCTTCTCTGAAGTAATGCCGTTTCTGCCATTATATATTGATACACTAGGCAATTTTACCCATAAGCAGTTAAACTTTTGGTCTGGCTTTATCTACTCCGGTACTTATTTTGTATCGGCGATAATTTCTCCCTGGTGGGGAAAACTAGCAGACAAAAAAGGCAGAAAGCCGATGACATTACGAGCTTCATTGGGAATGGCTATCGTCCTTGGCTGTATGGGGCTAGTTACCAACGTTTATCAATTATTTATTTTAAGAATGTTACAAGGTATTTTTGCAGGCTTTGTTTCTAATTCCAATGCTCTAGTTGCGACTGAAACTCCGAAGGAAAAATCTGGACAAGCACTTGGCACTATGGCGTCTAGCTTTACTGCTGGCAACTTACTCGGGCCATTTATTGGTGGAGCCTTAGCGTCTATTTTCTCCTATCGCGTTACCTTCTTTATTACAGGTGGTCTATTATTAATTGCATTTCTTTTGTCATTGTTCTTTGTCCATGAAACAGACTTCAAGCCAGTAACTGAAAAGAAACTTGATAAAGCAAGCGGAGTAATTAAAGAATTACGCTCACCGCAATTAATCTTTGGCTTGCTTTTAACTACTCTAATTATTCAAGCTGCAAATAATTCGATTAACCCGATCGTTTCACTCTATGTTAAACAATTGATGGCTAACCACGGTAATGTCGTCTTTATTTCCGGGGTAATAGCTGCTTTGCCAGGAATTGCTACATTCCTTGCGGCATCGCGCTTCGGTGCATTAGGAGACAGAATTGGGACACACAAAATCATTATTGCCGGATTCATCGGTGCGACTATTCTTTTCTTTTTAACTGCTTTCGTGCAAAATACAGTCGAACTTGGAATTTTACGCTTTCTGGTTGGCTTTACTGATGCTTGTTTATTCCCACAAGTGCAAACCTTGCTTACCAAAAATACGCCAGCAAAAATTACAGGTCGAATCTTTTCTTGGAATCAGTCAGCCATGTATGTCGGTAATATCTTTGGGCCGCTACTAGGTTCAACTATCTCTGGATTAACTAATTACAGTACTGTTTTCATCTTCACAGCAGGTATCGTAATCTTCAATCTAATTTTGTTTAGAATAAATGTAATTCGTAATTTGAAATAAAATAAGCGTTTGAGACTTTTCCTCAAACGCTATTTTTATTCCGCTGCTTTTTTAGCTTCATGATGGTTATAAACAAAGTTTACGATATATCCACAAATTATTAACAATAGAGAAACTATCATAATTTCTCTGATTCCAGTATGAAAAATAGTTCGCATTGTTGGCATTAACGCCCTAGGCAAACTTTTTGCGGATTCCACGTCACTTAATTTATTCATCATGGTCATTGTAATATTATGGTGACCAGCAATTCCACGTGCCAAAGCTAGATTCATGATCACACCATAGACTGCAGCCATCACAGTCTGAGCCAGGATTCTAATCAAAAAGCTAAGTGACGTAGCCGGCGCCATATCCTTTTCGCCAGCATCAATCTGCACTTTTATCTGAAGAATAACAAAGATTGATCCTACGCCTAAACCAGATAAAGCCGCAATTGACATTAAAACCTGATATGGCGTGCTAATCGGTACAACGATCAATCCGATTACCGTTATCGCAATCAATGAAAGATCAAAAATTAATAGATGATAGTTATTAAAACGTCTGAGTAAATGTGGTGTACTCTGCGAACCAGCTATATCAAAAATTGAATTAGGAATTAAAGTCATCCCACCGATTAAAGCAGATGTTCCTAAAATTGCCTGTGACCACATTGGCAAATAAGTGTTTACCGCAATGTAGGCGCCCCATGCAAAGGCAAAAAGAATAAAATCGCCTACTAATGCTTTATTAGTAAAAACAGAAAGTGGCACGATCGGACTCTCTGCCTTCTTTTCAACCAAAATAAACCAGACTAGCATAGTAATTCCAATAATTATAAAAAGCGCTACTAAAAGATTGCTTGCTAAACCCAACATCTGAATTCCGATTAAAAAGCAAGTTAAACCGCCAATTAAAGTAAATGCACCTAATCGATCAAAAACTGTATTAACATTCGGCTTACGAATGCCACGATAAAAAATAAAACTTAGAATAATCGAAACTAATCCAAGTGGCACATTAATATAAAAGACCCAGTGCCAAGATAAGGCATCAACAATCCAGCCACCAACTAATGGTCCAGCAATACATGCAGCAGAAAAACTAGCAGCAATATAGCTCAAAATTACAGTTCTTCTTTTAATATTAGGATAAATATAACCTACAATTACGTAAGGAAGAGAACCCATGCCACCAGCTCCTACTCCCATGAGGACTCGCGAGACGAGGAAAAAGTAAATATCTGGTGCAACACCTTCCAAAACTGAGCCTAAAATAAAAAGAGCTAATGATAATTCAAAGGCAAATTTGTTGCTCATTCTTTCGCCAATCTTACTCCAAATTGGCACTGAAACTGATATTCCAAGTAAAAAGCAAGCAACGATCCACCCCATATATTGAATCCCGTGAAGATCAGATACAATAGCAGGAATTGCTGTGTTAATGATGGTTGCATCTAGCCCTGACATAATATTAGCCAGCAACAAAGACAAAGTAACCATTGATATTTGCTTCTTAGTCATTTAATCCCACCTTTTTAACTCTAAAAACTACTATTACTCATAGTATGCAAGATTTAACTAGCAAAATAAAGCACAATATTTTTCCACTAAATCTTGACAATCTGGGTTTTTCCGAGTTAAATATAAAGAAAATAATAGTGATGACCTTTAAAGTTAGTCCCGTGAGGCTAAGAAGGAAATCTGCACAAGCTAATACTTTTTGTCGTTAGCTAATACAGAAGGACCATCTTGAGCCCAGCGCTCTTGGTGGTCTTTTTCTTATTGGTCATCCAGAAAGGAAAATATATGGCAAAAGAAATAATCGATGCTTTAGGCATGAAACGTGCCTTGATGCGGATGACCTATGAAATTGTCGAACGCAATAAAGGTACTGAAAACCTTGTATTAGTCGGAATTAAAACTCGCGGCTGGTACTTGGCTGAGCGAATCGCCAAAAATTTGAAAAACTTGGAAGATGTTGAAGTCCCTGTAGGGGCAATTGACATTTCTCAATACCGCGATGATTTACCAGAGGCTGAGAAGGAAAAGATGATCCACAGCCAACAACTTGACTTCGATATCACCGATAAAAACGTTATCTTAGTTGACGACGTTCTTTTCACAGGTCGGACAATTAGAGCTGCACTTGATGCATTAATGGATCAAGGCCGTCCAGCTAAGATTAATTTAGCTGTCCTAGTTGACCGCGGTCATCGTGAATTGCCAGTTCGTCCTGACTTTATTGGAAAGAATATCCCAACGGCAATGAACGAGAAGGTCAAAGTTGCAATGACTGAAGTCGATGATAAAGATAGTATCGAAATCGTTAAATAGGAGTTTTTTGAATGAATAAAAAAGAAAAGTACAGAAATCCGGAGGCCGTTTTAGACGTCTATGAAAAGCCGGAATTCGGCCAAGGCGTACTGCTATCCTTACAGCATATGTTTGCTATGTTTGGTTCTACCGTTTTAGTGCCAATTTTAATTGGAATTAACCCAAGCATCGCTCTACTTTCATCAGGAATCGGTACCTTGGTCCACATGCTCTTGACCCACTTCAAAATCCCAGCATACCTCGGATCAAGTTTTGCCTTCGTTGCTACAATGCAAGCCTTAATGAAGGCTGATGGCTACCCGGCAGTTGCCCAGGGTGCGATCGCTTCTGGTTTAGTTTACGTAGTTGTTGCGATCATCATTAGCAAAATTGGTTCAGGCTGGGTTAACAAAGTTTTACCACCAATCGTAGTTGGACCAATCATCATCGTTATTGGTTTGTCACTAGCAACTACTGCCGCTAATGACGCTATGATGAATAATTCTAAGTATGATTTGACTTACTTCGGTGTAGCTATCTTCACTTTGGTCATGACTTTAGTTTTCCAAATGTGCTTCAAAGGCTTCACCAGTTTGGTTTCAATTATGCTAGGAATTATCTGTGGCTATATCTTATCCTGCTGCCTCGGAATTGTTGATTTCTCTGGCGTGGAAAAAGCAGCTTGGTTCACATTGCCAGCACTTGATGTGCCTGGAATCAGTTACCACTTCAAATGGTATCCTGCCGCTATTTTAGCCATGGCACCAATTGCCTTCGTTACAATGACGGAGCACATGGGCCACATTATGGTATTGAATTCATTAACTAAACGTGACTTTTTCAAGAATCCTGGCTTACACAGAACGATGATGGGTGACGGTCTTTCAACGATTATCGCTGGTTTCATCGGTGGGCCTCCTACCACTTCATACGGTGAAAATATCGGTGTGTTAGCTATGACTAAAGTTTACTCAGTTTGGGTATTAGCCGGTGCCGCTGTTTCAGCAATTATCTTCAGCTTTGTCGGTAAACTTGCCGCATTGATCGAATCAATTCCAATGCCAGTTATCGGTGGGATTTCCTTCTTACTTTTCGGAACAATTGCATCTAATGGTTTAAAGATCTTAGTTGATGATCAAATTGATTTTGGTGAAAAGCGCAATATGTTGATTGCTTCTGTCATCTTGGTTATCGGGATTGGTGGAGCTTACTTACAACTGGGCAATTTCCAACTTACCTCAGTTGCCCTTTCCACCATCATCGGAATGCTTTTAAACTGGATTTTGCCTAAGAAAGCAGCTAGTGAAAAAGCTCAAGAAGAAAAGATTAAGCAAGAAAAACAAGAAGGTAAAATTTACCAATAGATAGAATAAGCCATTCAAAAACCCGTTAGTTATCGCAATGATAGCTAGCGGGTTTATTTTTTACTCTCACTTTGCGCACACAATGTTGTAAGTTGCGCGAAAGTTGGCGAAAGTTAGTGTAAGTTACGAGAGCAATAGTATATAATTTATTTACACAAATAAATTTAAGTCATGAGGTGATATTAAATGGACTTTTTAAACTTCAAAGCAATTACACAAACTGGTAATTTTAAAACACCATCTGAAAATGAAAACATCGAATACAAAGAAGCTAGTTGGAAATTACCTAAATCATTTTGGGAAACTGTTAGCTCTTTTGCTAATACTTCAGGTGGAATAATAGTATTAGGCATAGCAGAAGATAAGAGTAAACATGAATTTAGTATAACTGGTGTAGACAATGTTGAAGACATTGAAACACAAATTTTCAATGATAATAACAATATTTCATGCCTTAATCGACCTGTAATCCAAAATAATGATGTTCAGATTTCTTTTTTTCAAAATAAAACTATTATTCAAGTAATAATTCATCCAGAACCCTTTAATACTCGTCCAATAACTGCATTCGGTAAAGCATATATTAGAACTGGTGACGGAGATCAAGTAGCTACTAAAGAGCAACTTAAATATTTTACAGTTGAAAGTCAAAGCGAGATTAATACTCACTTACTCCCTTCGACCTATACAATAGAAGATCTAGATGCAGAAAGTATCAAAGAATATCGCAAAATAATTGAAGAAAAAGGTATTATTAATACTAATTCTCAACTTAGTGATCAAGATTTTTTATATTCAATTGGTGTTTTCAGAAAAGACCGATTAAGTAATTCAAATGAATATCATCTTACAGATAGTGGTCTCCTTTTCTTCGGAAAATATATTTCGATAACAGATCGTTTTCCACGCTTTCAATTAGATTACCAGCAATATAATAGTGATAATTCCACTAACTGGAATGATAGAGTTTCTGCAGGTGATATGAATTACCCTACTTTAAATATCTTTTCTTTTTATAATTTAGTTTTAGCTAAAATAGAAACAAATATACCTGATCCATTTATTCAAGGTAATGACCTTAGTAGAACGTCCTACCATAACGATTTAATCATTGCAGCTAAAGAAGCTCTAGTTAATTGTTTAATGCACTCATATTATGATGGTATGGTAGGTGTCAAAATTGTGGACAGACCTAGTTACTTCGAATTTACAAATCCTGGTACTATGCGTGTAAGTAAAGAATCATTTTTACGTGGACAATATTCTTCTATTAGAAACACTGAAATCGCTAGTTTATTTAGACGAATTGGTGTCTCTGAAACCGCAGCTAGTGGCGGCCCTAGAATTCTTAATACTGTATTGCAAAATAATTTAAATGATCCTGAAATTAACATTGATTATGAAATCAATACTACTCGCATTCGTATTTTTAAGACTTTTGCAATTGATAATCAAGAAAAACTAACTGAACCAGAGAAATTTATTATGTCGTTTGCTAGAAGAAAATCTAATTTTTCAATAAATGATATTGTTAAGGATCCTCAGAATCACTTTGGTAAACAAACCACTATTAGAAAATATGTAAATTCATTAGTGGAGAAGCATTTACTATTCAATGAGAAAATTGGCAAAAAATATATCTACAATTTACAGAAAAACAATGATTATCTAAATCGCGTTAAGCACCTTAAACATCTTGAAGATAATTTACTCAAATAGATCATTCAAAAAGCTCAACCTACAAAATTCATGCAGATTGAGCTTTTTCATCTTATTTATCTTCAAATATTCTAGGCTTATCGTCATCAAGTGAAACATGCGGAATTTCGGTGTTATTTGTCTCAACTTGATCCTTCTCAGACAATTCTGCCTTCATTAACTCACTTTTGGCTTTACTAGAAGTATTGCCTAAAAGTAAAGTTTTCTCCTGCGGCGTATTCACCATTGCCTGTTTTTCTTTGAATTTTTTATAAACAATCGCCGCTACTGCACCAATAGCTCCAGCAACACCGATAATTGTGCCGATTAATCTCATCTTTTTCATAGGGATCACCTCGTATTTTGAAATCACTTTCTTGTTCTTAATTATATCTAATTACGAGGCTGAACACATTTTTAATGCCTACTACCGAAAACTTTCCGCAATTTCCGGATCCATCTCATCTTCTAAAACACTGTAGCCTTGATCCAAAGTCTTGATCAATGCCATATCCTCATCATCTAGTTCAAAGTCAAACACATCAAAGTTTTCCATTAATCTGTTTTTATGAATTGACTTAGGAATCACCACATAATTTCTTTGTAAAAACCATCTCAACATTACCTGAGCAGTAGTCTTATGATGCTTTTCTGCAATCTTTTGCAAGACAGGATTAGTGAAAATGTGGTTGGCTCCTTCCGCAAATGGTGCCCAGGCTTCAGGTTGCACGCCCTCTTTTTCCATATATTGCTGTGATTTCCATTCTTGATTCCAGACATTAGTCTCAATCTGGTTCACAGCCGGCTTTACATCATTAAAAGTAATCAAATCAGCTAAGCGTTCATTCCAAAAACTACTTACACCAATTGCCCGAATGCGTCCCTCTTTATATAAACGTTCTAATGCTCGCCAAGTGCCATAGTAATCGTTATATGGCTTATGAATCAGATACAAGTCGATATAATCTAACTGCAACTTTTTCATTGAATCGTCAAAGGCTTGCAAAGTCTGATCATAGCCATACTTATCGACCCAGATCTTGGAAGTGACGAAAATATCCTCTCGTGGGATGCTGCTATGCACAAGTGCATCTCCAACCGCCTGTTCATTTCCATAAATTTGGGCAGTATCCACAAGTCGATAGCCAACTTCTAAGCCGTTTTCCACAACTTGTTGAGTTTGAGCTAAATCATCAATTTGATAAACACCAAAACCCAAGCGAGGCATTTTGACACCATTATTTAAAATTACATAGTCTTTCATATTTCTTCTCGTTTTCTAGTTAATTATTGCATTTTCATTTTATTTTAACATACATCATACAGTTTAGATTATATCCTATTCAAAAAACTTAGTTAGCAATCTTATGAGAATCACTAACTAAGCTTCTTTCAATTTTTATTATCATGTTTACGAAAATAATCTACTGCCATCTTGCTTACATATAGTCTAGCTTCAATAGGGGCGTGCGTATCAAAAGCAAAAATAGTACACATCTCGGTCTTAGTTTTGAAGTATTCAAAACAAGACAAAAATTCATTCCAGTTTACACACATGCTAAACTTTTTTTCTAATAAATAAATTGCAATAAAATCAGGTAGAAATTCTCTATAAACTTGTTTTAAATTCAAAAATATTTTTTTCTTATCAGTCCTTAGATTTATTTGACTATACTTTTTTCCTAAATAATAAAAGATATCTTGTATCATCTTTATTTTATAGATTTGAGGTGAATTTTGATCTAAAACAGCATGTCCTAATTCGTGAAACAGAAAGAAGTTAAATATCTCATGGTCTAATATGTTATTACTACTTTTTAATAACATAAATTTATACGGTAAAATTATCTTATTCTTGCTTACCACATAAAATGGTGTTACTGCCTCAGTATCAAAATCAATTTCGATTTTAACTTTAAAATTAAAATTAATTTCAAGAAATTCTTTTAGCCATTTTACTGCTTTTTTATTACACAAATTTTCCATTTCTTGAAGTTCACAATACGTATACTTCACATTTAAATTTTCAATTTGATTATGGATTAGTTTTACAAATAATGATATATGGTGTTCTTTGTTGTTTACTAAAACATCATTTGCATAAAAAAGTGCCCAATCATTCATCAACTTAATCCATTCTTAGTTAATTTTCGGATTTCAATACCATACTGCTTAACTAACTCGGCATCGATATTGTGTGCAACCTCTACAGTCATGATTGGTAAAGTGTAAATCAGCTTTCTGATCGCATGCGAATTTTCTTTATCTAAGCTTGAAGTAATCTCATCAAGCAAAAATAATCGTTTATGTCTCAATAATCCTCGAGCAATTGTTAGTCGTTGAGCCTGTCCACCTGACAAATTGCTTCCTTCACTCTCAATTTTAAATTGTAGTGGTTTATCTCCTAATTCATCCCAAAGATGGACCTTTTTCAAAACTTCTTCCATTTCTTCATCAGAAAAATTTTCATACAATGAAAGATTATCAGCCACGTTTCCAGCAAATAACCATGACTTTTGAGAAACCAAAATCGAATCCCCAAGAGAGATTGACCGGTTGCCAAATTCTACTTTACCTTTGGTTGGCTTTAGTTGACCTGAAATAATATTCAGTAAAGTTGACTTACCTACTCCTGAATCACCATTGATAATGACTTTATCACTGTTCTTCAATTGTAAGTTTACATTTTGAAAAATTTCTTTATCATCACGATCAAAAGCCACATCTTTTAGAGTTAAGCTATTTTCGCCAACTTCTGAAGCCTGAACGCTATTCTTATCTTCTTCAATTCCAATATCTCTAATACTCTTAGTACTACTAATTTGCGTTTGGTAACCAACGATTTCACGTACTCCACCCAAAACATGGTCAGCAGTTAAGGTTAATGTCACAATTGTCCCGATCTCAACACCACCAAAGTGGTTGACAACCATCAATAATCCAATACCCATTGGTATTACATTTGCTAGAACTGCACAAACCCATGCACAAAATTGAACTGTAAACTGAACTTTGTTTAATTGAAAATAATTTTCTTCCTCAGTATTTAACGAATTGGAGAATTTTTTGAAGAAGAGATTCTTAACATCAAATTTTCTAATCTCATTTTTCCCTTCAAAAATGTCTTTCATGATTGTGACTAAAGATGAATTAGATTGACTCCAATTGTCTGTTTTTTGATTCATCTGTTTTTTACCAAGCTGGTTAGGAATCATACTTAATGCTGAAAGCAATACATATATCATACCTAATAACAGATTGGTCTCTAATACTACAAATGTTGTAGAAATGACCGTCATAATGGCTTGAATCAAATAAAACAAAGGCTGGAAATAATGTCCTTGAATTTGATTGGAAATGTTCGTCACATTATTAATTACATCAGAAGAATTTGAATCAGCTTGATTTTCTTGATAAAAGCTAGAAGCAAAAAAAGCAAATTTTAATTTTTGATTTAAAATTTGAATTGCCTTTTGATTCGTTAGCAAAAATAAATACGCCGAAACATAGGTAATCAAATAGGCTGCTAAAACCAATAAAACAAAAGTCCCAACACCAGCGAAATTATTAAAAGCAATGTTAGTCATTTGTCCCATAACATACCCATTGATCACTCCCTCAAATGAACTAGTGATTGATAAAACTATAATCGCAATTGTAAACCTAACGGGCAAAACTGATAGAACCCATCTTAAATTAATTTGTATTTTCTTTTCATTCATCAGGTAGCCACCTCCAATTAAATATCCATAAATTTATCATAAAAACAAAAAAATAATTTAATCGTGGTCAAAAAACCACAACTAAATTATCCATTTCCTAGCTATTTCATATCCAATATCAATTAATTCTCGTTTTATTTGCTCAGCTCGCTCTTTATCCCCTCGTATCGCAGCCAAACTTAATTTGACTAAGCCTTTATACACGAGGAAAGATGTATCATTAATCTTCATAATATAATTTTCAATTTCCAGCATAGAATCATTTAAAGGGATTTTTCTTTCATAGCAAGCTCTCAAATAATTGACACTAGCAATTGCAAATCTTTTTTGATCCGAAATTGACACGTCATTTCTTTTAATAATTTTTGAAATATAAATGTGCATTAAGTAATTCAACTGCTCGTTGGTAAACACTGGCATTGTATTTGCAAACAGCTTAATCGCCTCAATATTATTGCTCAAATCATCATTCTTATCTAATTGATCAAATATTGCCTTTTTAGTTTGTTCGCTCAAATTTTCAACGTTATTTTTTAAATACGCAATTGCGACTATAGCTCTTAGCTTAAGAACAGGCTTTCCTTTAAGCTCTTGAATTTTCCTACATACTTCTTCTGCTTTCTTAAGATCGCGCTGGTTAAAAGCCACTCGCATCTGCTGATCTAAGTATTTCTCACGTACAGTAAATGCAGGCGCATAAGAATCCTCTAATTTGGAGAAAAATTCATTGATATCTATGTTATGCAAAAACAATAGTCTGACTAGTGCATCAGATCCGATATTTCGCATCCCTTTTTCCACCTTATTATATGAAGAGGGATCAATAATATCTCCTACCATTTTTCTAATTGATAATCCTCGCTTAATTCTTTCTTCTTTCAGAGCTTCTCCTATTGTCATCATATGTGCCTCCCTTCTTTGTTAAGTTCAAGAATACCGCAATAATCAAAAAAAGCCTAGCCAGCAATCTGATCTGCTAACTAGGCTTCTTTTATTTTTCAACTTTTGCTTGATAAAATCCAAAGCTCATCTGCTTCAACATTCTAGTAAAACTATCAATGTCTAGCTTTTTACCGGTAGTCAAAGCTTCAAATTCACCATCAGGATCAACCAATTTGCGGTCAGTCCTGTGAAATCCATTTCTTTCATAGAATTTCAGGCGACTAACACGCTGCTTATAATTTTTCGCCTTCTTGGTAACTGGCTCAATATCAATGACAATTTGCTTATCAGGGAATCGATCCTCTAACATCATCAAGATCTTGGAACCATAACCTTGTCCTCGCAATTTTTCATTAATGGCTAAATAGGTCAAATAGACTGTATTATCATTCTCAGCATAATAAGTAATGCCGCAAAACTGACCATCATTATAAATTGCGTGAAACTTAACATTTCGGTGTAATGACATTGCTAAAAGAGAAAACATGGAGAATCTTTCCCAAGCTGGAAAAGCCTTCATATATAACTTCTTAGCGTCACGATATGCTTTTGTGCCCCATCGGGCGGGTTTAGAGTCTAAAATAGTATCCTTCTTTTCTAATTAAAAATTGATTGTTAATAACTCTGAATAACACTATTATACACAAAAAATTTGATAGTTTCTTAAAATTATTTTATACGTAAATTGCAATAATAAATTGAACACTTACGCTGTTTGATAGATTTTATCTAATTCTCTTTCGAAGATTTCATCTGGTGTGTGAT
>NZ_PCYY01000069.1:0-585 GCF_002553955.1 Lactobacillus sp. UMNPBX12 | reverse complement strand
AGCAGGTCATTGACAGCCTGTTGGAGCTTTTGTCTAAATAAATCATTAATTTTATGAGCATTAGCCATATCTTTGGTAAAATCATTCATGAAGGAATCTCTTTTCTAGTATGTTTTTCGTTCAAATCAATCATACGGGAAAAGGATTCCTTTTTCTAATATTCAGGGAAATAAAATTAAGGAAATATTCATCCTTACACAAACTATTTTACGGTCTCATGAGTAGAAAGAGAAAAATTTTAAATTAATTGGAAAATAATCATGGAAATTAAAGAGATAAAATCTAATAAGAAGCAGTATATAGACTTACTTTTGTTAGCTGATGAACAAGAGAGTATGATTGATCGCTATTTAGAACGTGGAATTATGTATATCTTGATTGATAAAGGAAAAGTTAGATCTGAATGTGTTATTACGGTTGAAAATGGTAATACAGTAGAAATAAAAAATATAGCCACTTATCCAGAAGATCAAGGTAAAGGGTATGCTAAACATTTGATTAATTTTATTGCTAAGAAGTATCAAAATAAAGGTTCAGTATAAATTCTTGTGTAAACGGCTGTGAGATTTAGGATGCCTTTCGGGA
>NZ_PCYY01000068.1:0-590 GCF_002553955.1 Lactobacillus sp. UMNPBX12 | reverse complement strand
TAATGAAGAAAAGATAACTCATGGCTGGCTAGCTGTGGGTATTACCATTATTATGGGTATTGACTTAGTATTAACAGTAATCAGTGTCGAGAGATTCCATACTACAACTAAGATGTGGGATGTGCATATTAACCACTTTATTGAGCGAGTTAGAACTAAAGTAGAAAGTCATATGCCTGAGAAAGGAAAATTGCGGGTTGGTGATTGGCACCACTCAGTGATGCAGCACTATGATGAATTACAACCGCAACGATTAAGCTGGAATCATAAGCGCTACTTGAAGAGCTTTCCAAAATTAAAAGTTACTGATGCTCCTAAGTTCATGGAAATTAAGAAAGAAGTCTTGAAGAAAGAAAGCTAACTAACATAACCTTATTTTGTGGGATTGAAAAAAGTCGGATGATCATATTAGGTCATCCGACTTTTTCTTATCCATTAATTCTATTTGGTTCACGTTTTTTACTTTTTATTTCGATGTAGTTATCTAAAACGTTGGCATAGCGTCCAAGGGTGAAAAGGTAATCAGATAATCGATTGATGTATTTTAATACGTCATCTGATAATTCCTGTTCATTTAAACTTAATTTGAC
>NZ_PCYY01000067.1:0-719 GCF_002553955.1 Lactobacillus sp. UMNPBX12 | reverse complement strand
CCTTACATGTCTGTTTTTAAGCTCTCGTCGCATCTCTCGAAGCGACTTTATTAATTTACCTTATTTTCTCTGCTTTGGCAAGTCTTGCTCTTCGTTCGGGTTCTTCACGATACACTAGGTAGTGTTGTAATATATTCTCCTTTATCTTTGCATTAAATTAAAAAGTATTTTATTCTCTCAAATCTAATTATTCGAAAATTGTGGGTTTTCATCCCTGAAACCATGCAAAATTAATTTAAATTTTTTTACTTTTTTTGCAAAATCACGTAAATATTCTACTATTCAAATCAAAATTCCATTGCAATGATCAATTTCATGCTGAATCGTTTCAGCTATAAAGTCACCAAAAGTTTGCGTTACTGTTTCTAACTCCATATTCTGATAAGTAACAGTAATTTCTTCATAGCGCTGAACATTACGCTCGCCTTCTAGTGACAGACATCCCTCACTAGCAAGATACATCTGCTTTTTTTGAATAATACGCGGATTCAGCATTACAAATGGAAGCGGGCCAGCATAAAACGCAATAATTTGTTTAGTCTGACCAATCATATTTGCAGCCAGCCCCGCAGCTTTCCCACGATTAGCTAGTAGCGTATCACGCAAGTTTATCGCAACTTGTAAATCATTTTTGCCAGCTAAATCAGATTTTTGTCTTAAAAATGGTTCAGTATAAATTCTTGTGTAAATAGAAATTAGATAACAAAAAAAGAAGGGTT
>NZ_PCYY01000066.1:0-1073 GCF_002553955.1 Lactobacillus sp. UMNPBX12 | reverse complement strand
ATGCCAGAAATGGCTGGAATACTGGCAATTCTAGAAATGGTGCTTATTTCCGCAAGGTTGATACTCAGTTTGGACCAATTGAAGTGCAAGTGCCTCGAGACCGCAACGGTCAGTTTCATCAGCACACGCTGCCTGACTACAAGCAGCACTCTGATGTTTTGGAAAGCACGATTATCAAGCTCTACTCCAAAGGCGTAACTACCAGAGAAATCGCTGCCTTGATTGAGAAAATGTATGGCAGTCATTATAGTCCAGCTCAAGTATCAAATATTTCCAAGCAGATGCTCCCCAAGGTTGAGGCTTATCACAAGCGCAAGCTAAGCGACAAGTTTTTCTGTGTCTATTTGGATGCGACATACCTTCCTTTGCGCCGAGAAACGTTTGAGCGTGAAGCAGTATATATTGCCATTGGCATTAAACCTAATGGACATAAGGAAGTCATTGACTACTGCATTGCTCCTAGTGAGAACATTGAAGTCTGGACAGAGATGCTTCAAAACATGAAGTCCAGAGGCTTGAAGCAAGTTGAACTCTTTCTTTCTGATGGTGTTGTTGGCATGAAAACAGCCTTGGCCAGGACTTATCCTAAAGCTCATTTTCAACGCTGCCTGGTTCATGTCATGCGCAATATCTGTGCTAAAGTCCGGGTGGATGACCGCGAAAAGATCATGAACGAATTCAAGCAGATGCATCAACAGACAAGCAAAAAAGAAGCTGCAGCTGTCTTGCACAAATTCTATGCCAAATGGAATAAAGCTTATAGCCATGTCATCAAAGGTTTGAAGGAAATTGAGCCCGATCTGCTGGTCTTTTATAACTATCCCAAGCAGATCAGAGCTTCAATTTATTCGACTAACATGATTGAATCATTTAACAATGTGATCAAGCGCAAAGCTAAGCCTAAGGCAGAGTTTCCAACTGAACAGTCGCTTGATGCTTTTATTGGTATTCAGGCAATGAGCTACAATGACCGTTATTTCAATCGAATTCATAAAGGCTTTGGTCAGGTTCAGGACACCTTAGAATCCTACTTTGATTAAATAAATAATTAAAAAATCAATTTACGAGAAAGA
>NZ_PCYY01000065.1:0-1148 GCF_002553955.1 Lactobacillus sp. UMNPBX12 | reverse complement strand
ATTTTGGCGTTAAGCTTCGCTTTTATCCTAGTTCTAAGCAAAAGAAAATCATTAAACTAAACTATGATGCTCAACGCTTTGTTTACAACTCTTATGTAGGACGCAATCGAAGTAATTATCATGCTAAGCACTACTTAGCTGTTAGACAATGTCAAGCAATGCCTTTTGCCTTTTCTATTCTTAATAATTATGAGACTAGGCTGGCAGAAGAAGTAGTCACTAATAGCGAACTATTGGATAAGCCAAGGAATATTCGTGATACTTATAGCTTTTTGCGTGTTAAAGAAATTGATAGCCTCGCTATTGCCAACGCTATTCAGAACTACCAGAAAGCTTGGAATAACTATCGTAAGATTGGTCATGGAATTCCAACTTTTCATAAAAAACGCAGCGACTGGTCATATCAGACCAACTGTCAATATCCTAAGCAGCCAGAAGCTTTTCTTGATAACGGGACGGCTAGGTTTATTGATGCTAAACATATTAAACTGCCTAAGCTGGGAATTGTCCGCATTGCTGGTTTTAGAAAACTGATTAAAGAGCGCTTGCTTAACCATATTCCAACTCGAATCGGCACAGTCACGATAAAAAAGACCGCTGACGAGCAATTCTACTTATCAATGCAATTAGGCAGCGATACTGCTTTTATTAAGGAATTGCCTAAGACGCAGAGTCAAATTGGCATTGACCTTAACCTTGATAATTTTCTGACGGGATCGAACGGCACAATGGTTGCTAATCCACGCTTTTACCGCAAAGCTGAAAAGAAGCTCGCCCATGCCCAACGCATACTCTCACGCAGACAAAGACGTGCCAAAAAAGACGGGCGTAATTTGCGGACAGCTAAGAATTATCAAAAGCAACGCTTATCAGTTGCCAGACTGCACGACAAGATTCGCAGACAGCGTAATGAATTTTTACAAGTACTCTCAACTGCACTAATCAAAAACCACGATTTAGTAGTTGCCGAGGAATTAAGAAGCAGAAATCTGTTAAAGAATCATGCCTTATCACAAGCTATTTCAGATGTTGGCTGGCGTAGTTTCCTGAATATGCTGGCTTATAAAGCCAAGCTATATGGCAAAGAATTTCTAACAATTGATCCTAAGTACACCACCCAAAGATGCCATCAATGTGGCAGTATTATG
>NZ_PCYY01000064.1:0-1157 GCF_002553955.1 Lactobacillus sp. UMNPBX12 | reverse complement strand
ACGCCGAAAGTAGTTGGTGGGCAACTGCCTGCGAGGAAAGGAAGCTGCCGTGCTCTTTTTTAATATTCCGGCTTAGCTCAGTTGGTAGAGCGCTTGACTGTTAATCAAGATGTCGTCAGTTCGAGTCTGACAGCCGGAGTAAAGGGAAGAAGGAAGCGGAAGGCTTCCTTTTTTTTGTGCCTTTTGGGTATGTTAAAAGGTTAATTAGGCTAAGCAAGCATGACTTGAGGGTCAAATTTAATATAATCATTAATAGAAGACATAGTAAAACTCCTAACAAGCTTAATTGAATTGATTACGGAGACTATGCTCTCTTTTTAAGTGCATAAAAATCTTATAGATAGATTATTATAAATATTCAACGACAGTAAAATTAGGTAAGCAATCTATATCTAGGAATCTGTTGGGGTTCTGATTGTAGTAGGCTAATTATACAAAAATGAGTTAACAAAATTCTGATCAGAATTAGTACGGTTGAGATTGAAAAAATAACTGGTAATTATTACTGTATCTCCTTGTAATTAGGTAGCAATGCTATTTTTTACTTCTAAAATATAATTAAACCGGTCAGACAATTCGTATTGACCTGAATTTAGATAAACAGTTATAACAAAACTATGTGTGCAAAGCAGATGACAGGGACTTTTAATTGATCTCGTATGTTGGAGCGCGCTGTGTTGACTATTTGTTCTAAGTGAACAGATGACAAGCATGCCTCTATCTAAGTACCAAGATCTAGGAAATTCATTCTGAAGTGGTTAATATGTGTCAATATGTCGCACAAAGGTAACTATGAATTACAGCAACATAAGAGAAATTTGAAAAATAGTTTTTAAATTGTGGCTTGTTATTAGTGAAAATGATAAATTAAATATTATTTTGGCAGAAAATACAGCTTAATAACAAAAAATAAAAATATTTTTTGCTTACCTTTAAAAATATAGTTCGAGATTTATAAAGTTTTTAACGAGTTAAGGTGATATTTCTATAATTGAAAGCAGATTCTACTAATGTAATTGCTACAATCAGAATAAATATTTCATAAAAACACATAGAACCCGAACGAAGAGCAAGACTTGCCAAAGCAGAGAAAATAAGGTAAATTAATAAAGTCGCTTCGAGAGATGCGACGAGAGCTTAAAAACAGACATGTAAGG
>NZ_PCYY01000063.1:0-1192 GCF_002553955.1 Lactobacillus sp. UMNPBX12 | reverse complement strand
GAAAATTGCAATTTCAAATTGAACACTTTTGAAAATTAAATTCTGTATATTGAATCTAATCTTCTTTCAAATAGTTCATCTGGAGTATGGTAGCTCAATACTTTTCTAGGTAGATCATTAATCCAGAGCTCAATTGAGAAGATGTCATCCAAGCTATAATTCTTAACATACTCACCTTTAGGAATAAAGCGTCTAATTAAACGATTATGACATTCAACCCCGCCTTTATCACAAGAAGTATAAGGATGAGCATAGTAGACTAAAGTGTTTGAGATATCCTCAAGCTGGGAAAGATCCGCAAATTCAGAACCGTTGTCTGTAGTTACCGTTTTAAAGACTTCATTCCAATGTTCTTGATATTGAGCCTTCAAGTTGTTAAAGGCCGTCATTACGCTGCCAGCTGTCTTGTCAGGAATTGGAACTATCATGAACTTACGGGTCATTCGCTCATACAAGGTCAGCAGAACTTCATCGTCTTTGGTTTTATGCCCTAAGACCAGATCACATTCCCAGTGACCGAACTCTTTGCGCTGATCAATATATTTGGGCCTGTCTTCAATACTGCGGCCAAGTTTCTTTTTATTTGCACGAATACGCTTGGTTTTGGTATTGCGGGTAAGTTTTTCTGGCAGATCAGTATTTTGAATCTGGAGAAGGCCTGAATCTACGTAGCGGTAAAGAGTTCTGGTGCAGACAATCTGATTCCTGGTAAACAGTCCCGTTGCCAGGGAGCGGCCAACACAGGCATCCAAAGACCAGCCAGAGTTAAAGAAATGTTCTTGCACATAATCAATGAAGTGCTTCTTAAGCAGATAGTGCGGCTTACGTCCAGAATTCAAGCGGTGACGATTATAAGCCTCTTGACCAGCTTTAGCGTGATAGCGTTTGACATTGCCGTTATACAAAGTGACAGTACCGCGATCTATTTCATATTTGATCGTACTAGGAGAGCAGTTAAGCTTGCGTGCAATAGCACGCATGGAATAGCCTTCTTTGCGCAAAGTTTGGATTTCAACTCTGTTTTCAAAAGAAAGATGCTTGCCTTTAGTATGAGTGTCTGTGATAGAATGTAATAAGTTCATTTGAATCTCTTTTCTAGAAGTTTTTGTGGTTAATTACATTCTATCAAAGAGTCCAAATGGACTTTTTTTAATATTTGAACGAAGTGTTCAATTTGATTTTACAATCCGCC
>NZ_PCYY01000062.1:0-1194 GCF_002553955.1 Lactobacillus sp. UMNPBX12 | reverse complement strand
ATAAAATTAATGATTTATTTAGACAAAAGCTCCAACAGGCTGTCAATGACCTGCTTGAATCCGAATTGACTGCCTTTTTAGGCTACAATCCTTATGAGCGCGATGGCTGGAATACCGGAAATTCTAGAAATGGTGCTTATTACCGCAAGGTTGATACGCAATTCGGACAAATAGAAATCAAAGTTCCTAGAGACAGAAACGGTGAGTTTCATCAACACACTATGCCAGATTATAAAAGGCATACTGATGTTTTAGAGCAAACTGTTATCAAGCTCTATTCCAAGGGCGTCACAACCCGAGAAATCGCTGATTTGATTGAGAAAATGTATGGCGGCTATTATTCTCCAGCTATGGTTTCCAATATTTCTAAAGAAATGATTCCCAAAGTTGAGGCATATCATCAGCGACATCTGTCAGATAAGTTCTTCTGCGTTTATCTCGATGCCACCTATATTCCTCTTAAGCGAGTCACTTATGAGCGCGAAGCAGTTTATATCGCCATCGGTATCAAACCTAATGGTCATAAAGAAGTGATCGACTACTGTATTGCGCCTACTGAAAATATTGAGATTTGGAGCGAAATGCTCAAAGGCTTCAAGAGTCGCGGCCTTGAACAGGTAGAGCTCTTCTTGTCTGACGGAGTAGTTGGCATGAAAGAGGCTATCTGCCAGTCCTATCCTAAAGCGCATTTTCAACGCTGCTTGGTACACGTCATGCGTAATATCAGTGCCAAAATGCGGGTTGACGATCGACAAAAAGCACTGGATGAATTCAAGCAGATTCATACTCAGTCAAACAAAGAAATGGCTGTACAGGTGCTGCATGAATTCTATCAAAACTGGGAAAAAGCCTACAAAAACGTAGTTAGAGATCTTAGACAGGTTGAGCCAGATCTGTTAACCTTTTACAACTATCCGCCAGCTATTAGAGCTTCAATTTACTCAACTAACATGATTGAATCCTTTAACAACAGGCTTAAGCGGAAAACCAAGCCTAAAACAGAATTTCCAACTGAGCAGTCGCTTGACACCTTTATTGGAGTTCAGGCAATGGATTACAATGACCGTTACTTTAACAGGATTCATAAAGGATTTGGGCAAGTTCGAGACACCCTAGAATCCTATTTTGATTAAAAGATAAATAAAAAAGTCAATCAACGAGAGAGATTATTTACACAAACTTCTTGACAGTCTC
>NZ_PCYY01000061.1:0-1509 GCF_002553955.1 Lactobacillus sp. UMNPBX12 | reverse complement strand
GGTTCAGTATAAATTCTTGTGTAAATAGAAATTAGATAACAAAAAAAGAAGGGTTGTCCCTTACAATGTTAATAACGACAAAAACATGGGGAGCCCTTCTTACTATGAATTATACAGAACTGTCAGTTACTACTCAAGATGTTATGCCTAACAAAGGTGTCTTATCCTTTAATTCTGGTCTTACCGACTTTATTCAAGTTGGCGAGCCAATTCAAAATGAAGGTGGATTAACCTTTGTAGGAAAGCTAGATGAGCGTGGTGATACCTTCTGTCCTAATTGCTCAAGAAAACTAGTTAAAAATGGGTCTTTAGAATCTACCCTTAAGCACGTCGCTATTGGTGGAGTACACACCAATATCAGAGTGTCCTATGCACGTTTTCGTTGTCTTAACATTGATTGCCAATTCAACACTAGAAGCCAGTCTATCCCTTTTAAAGCTGATGGTTATCGCATCACCAAACCTTTAAAAGAATACACTGAGAAACTGTTAAGCTATGGCCTTACTCTAAAGGCAGTGGCTTGGCTTACTGGCTTGGACAAGATGACTGTAAAGTCAATTCACAAGTCTCTTCTACTGTCTAAATTTACAACTGATGGCAAGACACTCATAAAACCTGAAAGGCAGGCAAAATACTTAGCCATTGATGAGTTTAAGCTCCACGATGGCCATAAGTACGCCACCGCAATCATAGACTGGGAAACAGGGTATATTCTCTACTTAGCCCATGGCAAGAAGAAAGCCGTTGTTTTCGAGTTTATGGATCATGTTGGCGATGAGTGGATGTCAAAAGTTGAGGCGGTGGCTTGCGACATGAATTCAGACTTCGAAGAAGCTTTTAAAGGGCGCTATCCCAAGCTAGACATCGTCTATGATCGCTTCCACATTATCAAGAATTTCAACGATAAAGTGGTTTCAGAGATCAGAAAGGATGAACAAAGACGGCTGGCTGAAGAAGGCTCTCCAGAGGCTGCTAAGTTGCTTAAGAACTCACGTTACATCTTGATGTCTAAGAGGTCCACATTAGTTCAGAAGGACGAGGATGCCCGTCAAGGCAAGCTAGTGTCTACTGCTGGTGAAATATTCAATACACCAGAAATAAAGGCTTATGGCGGTAATGAAGCATGGTATGACGAGCTGTTGGAAGAAAACAAGCTCTTCTTCACAATAGACCTCGTCAAAGACTTGCTAGACCAGGCATACAACTCACATGACGAGGTGGAAATGTGCGTTAGACTTGAAGGGATCATAGACATCTGCAAGGCAACTGAGAATAGCCACTTTATTTGGTTTGCGCGTCTCTTAAATAACCATTTGAGAGGGATCTACACGTTCGCCAAATACGGGATATCAACTGGCAAACTTGAGGGTATCAACAATAAGATCAAGACTGAGAGACGTAAGGGTTATGGGTATCCAGATGATGAATACTTCTTTCTGCGATTAATGGAAATATCCCGAAAGGCATCCTAAATCTCACAGCCGTTTACACAAGAATTTATACTGAACC
>NZ_PCYY01000060.1:0-1570 GCF_002553955.1 Lactobacillus sp. UMNPBX12 | reverse complement strand
CTAAGTGTATAATTTTTTGCGGTAAGTTGAATAAATAATTAAAAAGCTCAAGTCCTTTGAATTTGGACTTGAGCTAAAACAAAAAGACCAGTAGTCTGATGTTAAGAACAAAAACACATTAGAAGCTGGTCTTTTATGGAATCTATTATAACTGATATCGTGAAAATTATTAAGTCTGAAAATAATGTTATTGCTCGTGAAAAGGCATTAATGTGCTATTTCTTTAATCTAATTAGAGAATTAATGAAACTAGCGCTAGAAGAAGTTGATGCTGGTTTAGTTGAGGAGACTAAAAAGCAAGGCTATCAGATTGAAAAGAGAAATAAGCGTTCAGTTGTAACTGTCTTTGGAGAGATTAGCTATTGGCGCAGGAGATATATTTGTCCAGGCAAAAAGGCTAAATACCCGCTGGATGAGCTGATGGGCTATGACAAGTATAAGCGTTATAGTGTTTTAGCAGTGAAGGATGTTTTACAGGTTAGTGCTGTGGCAACTTACCGTAACACTGCTTTGGCAGTTAATACCCTTTCTTGTTTTAACATTAGTCATAGTCAAGTTGGCAAACTGATAGTTCAAGCAGGCAAACTGATTAAAAACCAACAACAGTCGGAAGAAAGATACGATGGCATTACCCAAAGGAAAAAGGTGCCAGTACTTTATCTTGAAGGCGATGGTGTTGTGATTAAGGGCACCAAGAAACGGCTAGAGTTTCATCGCTATCAAGTCTGTGAGGATATTATTAATTTAAGCCAAAAGCGCAGGAAGAGAGTTCAGGCCAAAGAGTTTGTTTCTTTAAGCCGCTTGGATGCTTTGCAAGAAATTAAAACCTATTTAGCTAATACCTATGACTTAAGCGATACTTTAATCATCAGTAATGCCGATGGCGGTGCCGGTTATGCCAAGAAAGATTTTGATGAAATAGTTGGTTATTGCCGGCAGCACGAACACTTCTTGGATGTCTTTCACTTGAATAAAAAAATTAAGGACCGTCTAAGCTTTATGCCAGCTATGCAAGGCAAATTGATCAGCGCAGTTGAGTTTAAATATGACCGTCACTTAACTGATGTAATTTTAGACACGATTGAAAGCAATCTGATTGATGAACTGAATACGCCAGAAAATCATGAAAACCTAAAGCTTCTGCGCAGCTATCTTCATCGTCGCTGGGCGGATATAAAACCATTCAAAATGCGTCATTTGTCGGTAATTAAAGCAATTGGCTGCTGTGAAAGCAATCATCGCAAATATACCTATCGCGTCAAAGGGCAAGGAAAATACTGGTCAGAAGATGGTGCCGAAGGAATCTTGCGTGTACTGACTTGTATCAAAAACAATGAACTGGAATACTGGCTTAGCAGTGAGTTCGCTGGTGGACAGCTGGATATTGGTGATCAGGAAGAATTGAAAGGTGCAGTTCGTGCTAGTCTAAGAAAGATGCATGAAACCCATCTGGGCATTCATCATGGAATAATTGAAAGTTTAACGGCAGGTCATAGCTATTTGAATGATTTCGGTAGGGAAATAAATCAGATAAATATTTAAGAAATTAAGGTTAGACTAATGGTTCACA
>NZ_PCYY01000005.1:0-106021 GCF_002553955.1 Lactobacillus sp. UMNPBX12 | reverse complement strand
CTTAGAATCCTACTTTGATTAAATAAATAATTAAAAAATCAATTTACGAGAAAGATCTATTTACACAAAAGATTTGACAGTTTCTTCAGATATCAAGATTAATTGAAAAAAGTATAGCTTTTGTCTTTACCTTTTATGTGTATAGAATAAAATATGTACAAATCGAATAAAACGGTTTCAATTTTATTTTGAAAGGTTAGGTATTGCCATGAAGTTTTTAAACCGATCAGACAAAGAATTAATCATTCTAAGCTGGCCAATTTTTATTGAATTTCTCTTCAATGTGATGGTGGGAAACGTCAATGTATGGATGATTTCTCACTTTGATGAAGTGGCTGTAGCTGCTGTTGGTGCCTGCAACCAATTTCTTGGCTTTTCATATAATGTTTATGGGTTTGTAACGGTAGGTACACAAATCATGATTGCGCAATTTCTTGGTGCCAAAAAACACAAAGAGATTCCTAAGGTAATGAATACAGCAATCTTTGGAGCAATTGGAATTGGTCTGCTTTTAGGAGCTATTTTTATTCTTTTGCCATACCCTCTGTTACGCTTCTTGAACATTCCAGATGATGTAATTGCAATTGCGATCCCTTATATGCAGCTGTATGGAACAGGAACGATTATTTTGGCGTTAAATTCTGTCATGTTAGCTTGCTTGAGAACGCATGGTTTAACCTTGCAAGCTTTGATTGTGCCAACTATCGCTAATATTCTTGCGGTTTGTGGGAATTATTTGGTGCTGTTCTCACCATTCGGCTTACCTAATTTTGGCGTTAGAGGGATTGCAATCTCAGGTATCTTTGGCCAATTTTGTGCGGGGATTGTAGCAATTTATTTAGTTAAGCGATATGTGAAGTTCAATGTGTTAAAAGTTAACTTCAAACGGTTTTCGATACCATTTTTAAAACAAATTCTTAAGTTAGGATTACCTTCATCAGGTGAATCAGTCTCTTATTCTGGGGCTCAAGTGGTAGTCACAATGATTGTTGCTACTTTAGGAACTAATGTATTGATTACCAAATCGTATGTTTCAGCGATTACCCAATTTGTATTTTTAACGGCTTCAGCCTTATGTCAAGGAAATCAAATTGTTATTGGTCGTACTGTTGGCGCAAAAGATTTCGAAGGAGCATATCAAAGAGGCTTTCGGTCAATGGTACAAAATGTGGGAATTTCAACTTCAATTTCAATCGTGACCTTTATTTTTATTACGCCAATTATGCATATTTATACAAATAAACCTGAAATCATTGAATTGGCACGCTGGGTTTTCTTGGTCGAAATTATTCTTGAAGCAGCAAGAGCGGTTAATATGACTTTGGTAGGATCATTAAATGCGAGTGGGGATGTTAGATTTCCGCTTGCATGTAGTTTAACTGTGCTATGGCTAATTAGCTTGCCATTTTCATATTTATTGGCAATTGTCTTTCATATGGGGTTAGTAGGTGTATGGATTGCATATGCGATCGATGAAAGTTTGCGCGCAATGTTGATGATCTACCGGTGGCATCATGGTACTTGGAGAACCAAGTCACTGTTTGTATAGTTGTTTTCCCTGTGATTTAATTAAATTATAAGTTAAGATGATATTTATTTAACGGTTTGGATAAGTAAGGGGGAATTAGGTGGATAATGACGCGATTGTAATGACTGAAGGCTCATATCGAAGTCAGATAATTAAATTTGCAATTCCACTATTTTTGGGAAATTTATTCCAACAAATGTATAGTGCTGCCGATTCGTTGGTAGTTGGTAATGTAATTGGGTCGAATGCTTTAGCTGCAGTTTCATCGTCTGGAAGTTTGATCATGTTGCTAATCGGGTTATTCCAAGGACTAGCGATGGGTGCAGGAGTAGTAATAGCACAATGTATTGGTGCTAAAATTGATCAACACACACGCGAAGCAGTGGCTACAGTGGTTGCTGTGGGCTTTATTTGTGGCTTTTTGTTGATAATCATTGGTGTAGTGTTGACTCCACAAATTCTGATATTAATGGGAACGCCAAAAAGCATTATGCCTGAATCAGTAGAATTCTTACGAGTATACTTTTTGGGATCAATGGGCTTTGTTATGTACAACACTTTTATTAGTATCCTTCAAGCCAATGGTGATAGTAAGGGTCCTTTGTATTACCTAATTGCCTCATCAGTAGTAAATATTGCTTTTGACATTATTTTTATCTATTGGCTTCATTTAAGCGTTGGCTTTTCAGCTTTGGCTACAGTAATAGCACAAACATTTTCTGCTTGTCTTGCTTATAATAAATTGCGTAAGCTAAAAGGTCCAAGTCGGGTAGATCTGCGCCATCTTAAAATATATCGGCCGATGTTGAAGCTGACGATTGATTATGGTTTACCATCAGGATTACAGAATTCGTTAATTTCCGTGTCTAATGTGGTTATTCAATCATATATCAACATGTTTGGTGCACATGCAGTTGCAGGAATCGGGGCCTATACTCGCGTTGAGGGTTTTGCTTTTCTACCAGTAACTAGTTTCACTTTAGCTTTGACGACGTTTGTGGCGCAAAACCTTGGTGCCGGAAAAATTAAGCGAATTAAAGAAGGTGTTCGGTTTGGAGTGATTTTGGCAGTGCTGATTGCGGAAATAATCGGCTTAAGCGTATTTACCTTTGCGCCGCAACTGATCGCGCTATTTGATCCGACGCCTTCGGTCGTCGCCTTTGGTGTTGGGCGTGCAAGAGTTTGTGGTTTCTTCTTTTTCTTGGTTGCGATTACGCATTTAATTGCTTCAGTAATGCGTGGTGCAGGGAAAGCGACGATCCCAATGTTAGCAATGATGCTTTGCTGGGTTGTAGTAAGGTTAGCAGTTTTATTAGGTACCAAGCCATTTTTCCAGGATATTCGGATGGCCAACTGGATTTATCCGGCTACTTGGTTCTTAAGTACCATAGTTTTATTGAATGCTTATCGTCATCTTGATTTTGCTTTAATCAGCCAACAAACTAGAAAAGAAGCGTAAAATTTTAAACTAAATAATGTCAAACAAGCCAAATTATGATCAATATTTGGCTTGTTTGCTTTTTGAGCTTTGAGTACAATTGTGGTAATGATAATGAAAGCGAATACATATGAGATGAAAAATTATCTAAGTATTGATATTGGTGGGACTAACTTAAAATATGCTTTGTTAGACAATGCCGGCAATATTATTGAAAAGGGCAAAACAAAATCACCACATGAAAAAGAAAAGTTCTTGACGACAGTTGATCAAGTAGTTAAAAATTACGCTGAAAAAGATATCAAGGGTCTAGCTTTTTGTGCACCAGGTAAAATTGAATACACGAAGATTCATTTCGGTGGCGCATTGCCATTTCTTGATGGGATTGATTTTTCAGAAATATATAAGGATCTCAACATTCCAGTCGCAGTAATAAATGATGGCAAGGCTAGTGTTTTGGCTGAAAATTGGCTAGGAAATTTGAAGGACTTGCAAAATTGTGCTGCTATTACTCTTGGTTCAGGAGTAGGTGGCGGAATAATTGTGAATGGTCGCTTATTAAATGGTGCTCACTTCCAAGCCGGTGAATTGAGCTTCATGGTTTTAAAGATGGCCAAAGAAATGGGTTTTGATGATATTGCTGGAACTATGGGCTCGGCAGTTCGCATGGTTAGCCAGGTCATTAAAGCGATCGGCAATGAGGATGAAACTGATGGCTTAGCTGCTTTTGAAGCTATCAATTCGGGCAATGAGCAAGCTTTGAAAATACTACGTTCCTATTGCTGGGATGTGGTTGGCATCATTGTTAATATCCAATCAGTAGTAGATTTGACAACAATTGCGATTGGTGGTGGAATCTCAGCGCAACCGATTCTAGTTGAAGAAATCAATCGTGCATATGATCAATTTTTGGATCAAATGCCAATGTACAAGATGACTTTGACTCGTCCTAAGATTGTTGAAGCTAAATTTAAGAATGATGCAAATTTATTTGGAGCTTTATACAACTTGTTGCTACACGTTAATGGTGAAAAACTATAATGTCTGAAAAGAATCTTCACGAAGTAGTAATTCCTACCGATCCGTTAAACGTATGGTATTTCGTTTTTCATGACAATAAAATTCCGTTTTATATTGCTCCGCATTGGCATCGTGGGATTGAACTTAGCTATACGATAAGAGGAAACATCGATAATTTTCAAATTAGCGGTAAAAAATATAACACTAAGCCTGGAAAAATCTTTATTGTTAATTCTCAGGAAATACATTCGATTAGAAATCGTTCTGGAGAACAAGATTTAGCTCTATCAATAATTTTTCCGTATAGTGTAGTCTGCAGGCTGTATCCGCAAATCAGTGAGGAGATTATTGCTATCAATGATCCAACTAGTTTTACTGATCTGCAAACGCGTGGTGCTAGTTAAATCGTTTTAGTTATCAAAAAAGTCCAATCGGATTAGACTCAAGCTGTAACTTAAATTAATAGAAAAGAGTCTGATCTAATTGAACTACCTCAAGCTTAATCGTTTCTCTCACCATTTACAAGTTAGTTTTAGTCGCTTAAATGTAATCTGCCGCTCTCTGTATAAACTCTATGCTCCCGATAAGCTTAAACATCGCAAAAATGTTGATCGTACCAAGCTTTCTGACAGCTCTATCTTAGCGATGCTCATTTGGCAAACTGAAATTGGGATTGAGTCTCAACGAAGATTTTGTAAATTCTTTGTTGGCTTGTCTCATTCTCGCTTTAATCGGCGAGCTCGGATGCTCCTGCCTTTAATTCGCTGTATCCGTCAAGCTTGGAATAAAGAAGTAAGGGTTGCTGGAGAATTTTTGATTATTGACAGTTTTCCTGTTCCAGTTTGTCAGCCTGTTCGCAATTATCGCGTTAAAATTTTCCGTGGCATAGCCGATATTGGCTATAAAGCCACCAAAAAAGTCTACTATTATGGCTTCAAGGTCCACGCGATAGTGAGTGATGATGGCTATCTGCTTGATTACGCAGTTACTAAGGCGTCGGTACATGATGCCAAAGAGACGAGCGTATGGGATATGTGCTTTGGACGCCATATCGCAAAAATATGAAAGGCTCTAAAAAGCATAACGATCACTAATTAATGGCAATTAGGAGAACGATTGAAAGCGACTTTTTCTTGCTTAGCTATTACAATACTGAAAACAACCGAGCAAGGAATCTAGCAGGCTTTCAACAGCGGCTAGAAATAGCCATTTTGACCTATAATATGGCATATTGTCTAGAACGATTTAACTAGCACCACGCGTATTAGTTAGAAAAACTACCTAAAAGAAGATGGCAATACCGTCTTCTTTTTTCTTGCAGAAAAATAATGATTAGGCGACAATTAAATTCACGGAAGAAAAAAGAGGGGGCGAAAAATTGAATAAACTTGTACAAATCACGCTTAAGGCTGATCAAGAAAAATATAACTTAGATGGGGATGCAAGTATTACGGTAGTTGATGCAAATTCTTACTATATTGGCCGCATCATCACGCAACATCATGGCTGGATTACCTTTGAATCAGTCGATCAAGGCGGTAATTTAGGTGGAATAGTCTTTATTAAAGAAGATCAAGTAGCTAAGATTGAAGACGATACGCCTAATCTACGCTATTATATGATTACCCAAGTTAAGGATTCATTTAACTTAGAGCAATTAAATAAGACAGTGTTAGCCTGGGATTTTACTAATCTGCATGATTTACTGATTAACGTAGCTGACGCGCAACCCTTTACAACTTTTGAGGTGAATACAGGTGCTACTTACACTGGCTTAATTACTCAACTTGATCAGCAAGAGGTGCGTATTTTAGAACGCAATGAATTAACTTTAGAGCATTATGCCACCGTTATACCACTTGACGATATTGTTTGTGTCGACACTAATGCCATTGATAATCGCTTATTTACCCAATATTTGCGGCAATCACAGAAGCAAGAATTCACTAACGACTTGGATCTGGTTGAAATTTATTTTGATTATACCTTTGATGATCAATATGGTAGTTTTGCTATTGGTAAAGTACTCAAGTATGACGATGATAATCTGGTATTCGAGAGCATCAATGAGTTAGGGCAGGTTGAATCAATTGCAGTGATTGCTAGGAGCCATATAACGCATATTACTGAAGATTCCGAGCGCTTGCTCTTCTTTAATTTTTTAGTTCAATGGCAAAAAAATAATGGCAGTTTTGATCCGGACAGGCTGGAGCGTTCAGTTAAATTACGGGATGAAATTCAGTCACCGGCAGAAATTATTGATAATTGGCCCGAAGATCAAATAGTGAAAATTAGTGATTCAATTTATCATTATCCTGATCGGTTAGGCTTAATTGAAGATCGCTCTGATAGTGGCTTCGACCTAAAAATTGTAACTGAATATGGTTTAGGAGATACTAGTGATCATGATTATAGTGATTTAATTAGTGTTGATCTGGCTGGTTCAGAAATGATTAAGATGCAACAATTTATTGATAATGAGGGTTAAAATTATTGTCATTTGAATTGAAATTTTAATATAATTGAGAAAACGAAAGGAAGATGTTTTATGGGATTAACTTTTGACAACCCTAATAACTTACAGAAGATGCTTGATCGCTTTGCAACTGTACCAGATCCAAAGAAGACGCCTAAGCATAAGGATCCAGAAGAATTATTAAATAAGGATTCTAAGGACAAGAAGAAAAAAGATAAGAAATAAGAAAAGACAGATTGCATCATATGTAATCTGTCTTTTTGTGTAGCATATTAATTATTTTATTTTTTCATAAATTGGGGTGAGGTCTCCGGTGCCCAGATGAGGCAAACGATAAAGGCAAAGAGTAAAACAATCGCACAAACTAGCATTGCCAGGCTAGCACCACCCACATTAGTTAAGACGGGCAATAAGAAAGTCCCTGCGGCAGCCCCGATTCGGCTGATTGTAATACAAGTACCTACACCAGTTGCTCGTACCTTCAGATCAAATAATTCAGTCGGATAAGGATAATCTAGGATCAAACCAGCTGATAAAATAATCGCAAATAACGTAAAAATACCTAATTTAAGTATTGAATTTAAGTTAGGTACTATTGCTAAAATGCCGATTAGCAGACCTGAGATTAGAAAATTACTGATAAGATAGAAGCGGCGGCTAACCTTGTTAAAGATCCAGGTACCGATTAGCACACCAATGAACATCCCACCATTGTAGATAATTCCTGAGATATTTCCACTAGTGATATTCATGCTTTGTAATAAAATTGGCAAGAAGATACTAATACCGAAAAATGAGAAGGCTTGGCAGGCATAGAAAATCCCACCTACTAGAGTACGTCGCAGATATTGCTTGGAAAATAAAATTGCCCAGGAAATATTTCTAGGCGTTTTCTTTTTATTCCGCTTCATAAAGCGGGCAGGTAATCTCCATTTGCGTCCCATGTGCTTACGAATGACCTTGTTGGCCGTCTTAATCTTACCCTTACTTGCTAGCCAGCCTGGTGAAGCAGGGAGTGGGAAAAGACTTCTGAAGATAGCAGTTACTAGTGCAGGTACTGCACTTGTTGCTAAGATTATTTGCCAAGTATAACTATCAAATCCAGTGATAAAACTACCAGCTAGGTAAGACAAAATAAAACCAATAGTCCAGTAGATTAATAAATGACTCTGGCGCTTGCTGTCTTCACCCTTAGGTAGCCATTCGGTTAACAAGGCATTCCCTACAGTATAGTCAACAGCAATCATTAAACCAATTCCAATACGGAGGATAAAGGTTAAGCTAAAATTAGCGGTTATTAGATGTAATAAAGAAAAAGCAGCTAATATATACATATTCCACATTAAGAGTTTACGGCGACCGATTTTATCAGAAAGTCGACCGACCAAAAGACTACCAGCAAGGCCAATTAAAGCACCAGCCCCAATTAATCCAGTCCAGAAGTCACTAATGTTGATATATTTAGCTGCATTAGAAAGAGCGGTACCACTAATTCCCAGGGAATAGCCACAGGCGATTTGACCTAAGATAACGGCCATCATCACTCTTAAGTGAACTGACATTAGTGGTGCACGCTTGTAATTCTTTTTAGTTTTAATAAATTTTTCGCGTTTCTTTTCTTGGATAATTTTTTCGTTATTCTCCATAAGAGTAGGATCTAAGCCTACTTATAAAACATCTCCTTTTCTTAGATACTTTATATAATCTATATCTATGCTATCAAAAAATAAGAAAGGATGCAAAAAGCCATTCACAAGGAATGGCTTTTAACTTAAGCTTTTTCAATTTCACCAGCTGCGATTGGCAAGGTAGTATGGGCATCATAACTCATTACGCAACCACCTACAGTATCAGGTAATTCCAGATCTGCAGGTACACCATGAACGTAAACTACACGCTTGTCTAGTTGTAGTTTATCGCTACCAAAGGCAGCTTTGAATTTCTTTTGTAGCTTTGTTAATGAGACATCAATCTCATATTCATAATGTCCATTACTGTCGGCAACAGGATAACCATCATGAGGAATATTCATGTTTTCTGGGGCATCATCAAGTGGCACCATTGTAGTTCCTGAGACCGGCTCAGTTTCTGGTAAATCAATAAAGCCATCATGGTTAACGTCTTGAGCTGCAGTTGGTACATGAGCTTTTTGACCATTCGGGAAGCCATGGAAATGTTCCCAGTGTTCAATATTTGCTGGAGTATCAAACATCTCAACGTGAATATGTAGTTGATCACCTTTTTCTTCAAAAGTGGCAGTACCGTGTGCCTTGGTACCAATTTTTTCAGCGTTTAAAGGCTCAATATGTGCGATGTATTTAGTCATGATTAATATTTCCTTTCTGCTTGAGTTGTTAAATACATTGTATTAAGATGCAGATAAAAATAAATTGACTTAGATCAAGAAATGAGGCTTTTATGCAACATTCACCCATGGCTTGTATTCGCAAAGCAGCCATATTTAAAAATTTGCCAAATGAAATGTTAGAAAAACTAGTACCAATTTCAACGCATCAAGAATATTTTCCAAAAGGCAGTATTATTCGACAACCAGGTGATGGTAAGAACGGAATGCTTTTTATGGATCAAGGCAGTGCCAAGATTTACAATCTCAACGAAGACGGTAAAGGGACCGTATTAGGTGTGCTGAATCAAGGCGATGCTAATGGACAGCAGAATCTTTTTCAAGAACATGCCCAGGAAAGCTTTGTGCAGGCTTTACAAGATACTTATGTTTGTTCTATTGAGCGTCGTGATTTTCAAAAGTTATTGAAAAAGACGCCAGATTTAGCATTGAATTTGCTTAATAATTTTGGCGAGCAGCTGGTTACAATCGAAACTAACTCTATTCGGCGCAATTCAATGGATGCTCAGGAACGCTTAATGGCCTATTTGCAAGACTTAGCTCAAAAACAGGGGAGTAAAAATGTGGAATTAAAGTTAAAAAAGAAAGACTTAGCATCATATTTGGGTATTACTGCTGAAACTTTAAGTCGCAAATTGAAAAATTTACAAAAAGAAAACCGGATTAAAATATCCGGTCGGAGAATTATTTTACTTTGAAACTTGAGCTGTTTCACCAGCAATTTTTGTTTTATTCAATAAAAGTGAACTAGTTACAACAGAAACAGAAGAGAAGGCCATAGCTAAACCTGCAAGTTCAGGACTAAGCTGCAGACCAAAGGCCATGAATAAACCTGCTGCAATTGGAATACCAATAGTGTTGTAAATAAGAGCCCAGAAGAGGTTTAATTTGATTCTGTTGAAAGTCTTCTTAGAGATCTCAAGCGCTCTAACTACGCCCATTAAGTCATTTTGAACGAGAACAATGCCACCAGATTCAATAGCAATATCGGTACCTGATCCCATGGCGATGCCGACATCAGCTGTAGACAGTGCAGGTGCGTCGTTAATACCATCACCGACAAAGGCCACTTTATTGCCTTCATTTTGTAGTTTCTTGATCTCAGTAGCTTTTTCAGTTGGCAGAACGCCTGCTATAACTTGATCAATTCCGACTTCACGGCCAATAGCTTCGGCAACATTTTGATTGTCACCGGTAAGCATCACCGTCTTTAAACCACGCTTTTTAAGTTCCTCAATTGCTTGCTTAGAACTTGCTTTAGGTACATCTTGAATGGCAATTAAGCCAATGATGTCATTACCTAGGCCAACATAGACTACAGTTTTTGCTTCTTTTTGAAGTTGGAGAGCCTGATCTTTCATTTCCTGGGAAATAGAAATATTTTCTAATAAACGATCGCTACCAACAAAAGCTTCTTGATTGCCATAGTTTGCCTTAACTCCGCGGCCTTCAATAGCTGCAAAGTTTTGTATAGACTTAATTTCAGTCTTTGCTTCTTTAGCAGCTTTAACTACGGCAGTTGCTAGTGGGTGTTCGGAATTTTCTTCCAAGCTAGCAGCAATAGCTAAAACCTTGTTTTTATTGCCTACAACATTAGTAACTTGTGGCTTACCAACGGTAATTGTACCAGTCTTATCAAACACAACGGTATCAATGTCGCTAACTTCTTCAAGAACTTCACCGTTCTTGATTAAAACGCCCATCTTAGCGCTACGGGCAGTACCAACCATTAAAGCAGTTGGTGTCGCTAAACCTAGTGCACATGGACAAGCAATTACGACTACTGAAACGGCGAAGAGCATAGCATTAACCAATGTTGCACCTAAGAAAACATACCAAATTACGAAGGTAATAATTGCAATAATTAAAACGACTGGGACAAAGATATTAGATATTTTATCAGTTAGGTTTTGAATTGGAGCATGACTGGTTTGGGCTTTTTTAACTAAATCAACAATCTGAGATAGCATGGTCTCGCTACCAACCTTAGTTGCTTTAAAGGTAAAAGTACCATTGGTGTTGATCGTTGAACCAACAACATCGTCACCCTTTTTCTTAGTAACTGGCATACTTTCACCAGTAACCATTGATTCATCAAGAGTTGATGATCCATTAACAATTACACCATCGACAGGAACCTTTTCACCTGGCTTAACGCGGATGATATCGCCAACCTTGACTTGGTCAAGAGGTACCTTAACAAACTCGCCATTGCGCTCAACTTCAGCGTCTTTAGCTTGAAGGTCAATCAATTTAGCTAAGGCATTTGAAGCGTTATTGTGCATCTTTTCTTCCAGGGCATCCCCGAGTAAAACGAAGACGGTTACGTAAGCAGCAGTTTCAAAATAAACTTCACGGCCAGTAAACATGGCGAAGATACTGTAGAAGTATGCTATTGAAGTACCAACGGCTATCAGCGTGTTCATGTTAGCGTTATGGTGCTTAAAAGCGGACCAAGCACTGCTCCAATAAGGCGCAGCAGAAATTGCCATTATGATTGTAGTCGTGATAAAGGCGATCCAATTATAGCCCGGCATCATCCAGTGAAATGGCGTGGCAAACATCTGGATTAGCATTGGAATTGCTAAAATAAATGAAATCCAGAAGCGCTTAATATTTGAGAGCTTCATTATTTAACAACAACCTTTCCGCGGAACATATCCATTCCACAAGCGTAGGTGTAAGTACCTGGCTTGTCAGTTGGAATGTCAATCGTAACTTCTTTTTTACCATCTAATTTTTGGTCAAAATTTAAATCTTTAGAGACTACTTCATTCATGCAGCCCATATTATCTGATGGAATAAACTTTAATTGAGCTGGTTTACCTTGCTTGAAAGTAACTGTGTTTGGTTTATAACCATGATTTTCTGCATTAACAACAACTTTTTTAGTTTGATTCTTTGAAAAAATACTCATTATTTAACAACAACCTTTCCATGAAACATACCCATTCCGCAGGCAAAATTATAAGTGCCTTTTTTATCAGTAGGAATATCAATTGTAGTAACTTTTTGCTTGGTTAAATCTTTATCAACGCCCAGTTGTTCAAAGACGACATGGGATAAACAGGCAGTTGAGTCCTGCATGTCGAAGTTCACTTTGGCGGGAACGCCTTGCTTTAAAACAATCGTTGAAGGGGAGTAACCGCCCTTAACAACGATATCTGCTTCTTGTGATCCTTGGCCTATATTAGCGGTCCCGACAGTTTCTGTATGTTTACCAAAGAACCACCAGAGGATAAAGCCAATTAGTAGAATGGCTACAATTAGTGTAATAATTTGTGAAATTTCCATTTTATTTACCTCTCTTTAGCACAGATGCTCTTTTCCTGGTAAACAGTTGCATGGCACTGTTTCAGGGGCAGTCTTTTCTTTTTGATCAATGATCTGCTTCATTTTAGCTAAGTCATTTTTAGAAATAGGAGAATCTGCAAGTAGTTGCAGGATAACTTCTCCTTTATGCATGTTGCACATCCGATCTAACAATTCCTGTGCTGCTTCAGTCATTACTTGTGTTTGGTTAACTTTGGCCGAGTAAACGAAATGTCGGCCTTCCTTAGTAGTGCTTAGCAAGTTTTTATTAACTAAGCGACGCAATAGGGTCTTAATTGTTGATTCAGACCAATCTTTCTTAGCTTGAAGTTCTTGAATTATTTTAGTAGAGCTCACGGGTTCTATCGTCCAGATAATTCGCATGATTTCCCATTCACTGTCAGAAATTGTGCTCTCTTTTTCTTGCAGTTTAACCATTTTTTCCTCCTATCGTTTACATATGTAACTATACCACTTAAATTTACGGTTGTAAACGATAAAGCAATAAATTATGTATAAGTTTGCAAGTTTTTGTGAAATCAGTAAATAAACAAGCTAATTATCAATAACACAATTAAAATCCAAACTGCATCAATAAGATAAACTAAGATCTTAATCCAGATCTTTTTATACAATTGACCAGTCTGAAATAGAAAATATAAAGTTATTCCCGCTAAGATAACCCCGATAGTGGTGGTAGACGTACTGTGTCCATTGACATAGAAAAATATACCAGTAATGGCAGATAATATTAAAGTTCCGATGATCCAAAGTGCTTTTTTGTTTAACTTCATGATTATACCTCTCGTATGTGTGTTTCATGTGAAACTAGCTATATTATTATAAAGAAAAAACTCATTCTTAATTAAAAGAATGAGTCGTAATAGCATGTTATAAATTAGTAACCAAGAAGAAGATGACGAATACCACAAACAAGATATACATCATTGGACTAACTTCTTTGTAACGCTTGGAAGCAATCATTGTGATTGGATATGCAATCAAGCCTAATGCCAAACCATCTGAAATACTGTAGGTTAATGGCATCCCCACCACAGTAAGGAAGGCAGGAAAAGCAATCTCAAACTTCTCCCAATCGATTTTCTTTAAGTTGCTGGCCATCAGTACACCAACGATAATTAAAGCAGGAGCCGTTACAGTAGTTGGAATTACTTGCAAAAGTGGACTAAAAATCATACTGATGATGAAGAAAATACCAACAAAAATCGCAGTAAGTCCAGTTCTACCACCCATAGCGATACCAGCACTAGATTCAACAGAAGTTCCAAGTGGGGCAGTACCAAAGACGGCACCTTCAACCATGGCAGTTGAGTCGGCTAAAAAGGCGCGACCGATCCGTGGAATCTTGCCATCCTTATCAACCATGCCAGCTTGTTCAGTCATCCCAATTAAAGTACCGGCAGTATCAAAGAAAGTAACCAGCAGGAAGGTTAGTACAACCATCCATAGTTGGGCTGTATTAATATCTTTAATATGGAAGACAGCTTGACCAAAAGTTGGCGCAATACTTGGTGCACCAGAGATAATACTGTGTGGCAATGGAATTTGACCAATAATCATACCAAAGATTGCAGTAACAATCATACCGATAAAAATAGAGCCAGGTACATTTAATGCCATTAATACAACAGTTAAAATTAAACCGAATAATGTGATCCAAACTGCTGGGGTGCTAAATTTTCCCAGAGTAACTAAGGTTGAATCGCTGTTAACAATTAATTGACCATTTTTTAAACCGATAAAAGCGATGAATAACCCAATTCCTGCTGAAATAGCATACTTCATATCTTGTGGAATGGCATTAACCACTAATTCGCGTAATTTAAAGACAGTAATTAAAATGAATAAAACTGAAGCAACAAGGACTGCAGCCAAAGCTGTTTCCCAAGAAATATGCATCCCAACACATACGTTATAAGCGAAAAAGGCACCGCTACCTAAGGTTGGAGCTAAGGCAATCGGATAATTAGCAATAAAACCCATTAAAAAACACCCAACTGCTGTGGCAAGAGCTGTTACAGTAAAAGCGGCACCTTTAGGGATACCAGCTGCGTGCAAAATGTTTGGGTTAACGAATAAGATGTAGGAGAGACTGACAAAAGTGGTTAAAGCAGCGATTAACTCACGTTTAACAGTGGTATGAGCATCTTGTAAATGAAAGACTTTTTCCAATGTCTGCATTTAAAAATTCCTCCGTAACTATTAACTTTTAAAGAAACTAATTGTATCTAGTTTAGCACAGATGTTGAGGAAGAGAGCTCAATTTTAATATTTCCTGGGAAATATCGGTTAAAGTATAATAATTAGTAGAAAATTCTTTAGAAGGTAAAAATAATGAGCAAACCTAAGATAATATTTTTTGATATAGATGGTACTTTAATTGAAAAGAAAAAATCAATTACACCTAAAATGCTAGAGACACTGCATGCTTTACAAGACAACGGTATTATGATTTGTATTGCATCAGGCAGACCACCAGTGCAACTGCCTAAGTTGGGTGTAGATTTTGATGCATATTTAACTTTTAATGGTTCTTACTGCTATAACGATCAAGACATTGTTTTTGATAATCCGTTAAGGCAAGGAGATGTCTTGCAGATGATTCAAAATGCTCAGAAAATAAATCGGCCGTTAGCTGTAGCTACCAAAACACGGATTGCAGCTAATGGTGTTGATGAGGATTTAAAGGAATACTTTGCTATTGGTGGAACGGATTTGAAAGTGGCGCCAGATTTTGATGTGGTTGTCGATCAGGATACGGTTTATCAAATAATGGTAGGCTGTCGTGAAAAAGATTATGACAGACTTGTAGCTAATACGCAAAATGCTAAGGTAACAGCTTGGTGGGATAGAGCAGCAGATATTATTCCAGCTACTGGTAGTAAGGGTGTAGCAATTGAAAAAGTGTTAGATTATTATCAAATCCCTGTGAGCGAAGCAATAGCCTTTGGTGATGGCGGCAACGATATTGAAATGTTAAAGACTGTTGGTCACGGCGTTGCAATGGAGAACGCAACAGACGATGTGAAGGAAATTGCTGATGACATCTGTGGCAGCGTGCAAGATGACGGAATTTTTACTTATTGTAAAAAACATAATTTAATTTAAAAATAGGATCGACATGAGTTAGTCGATCCTATTTTGATCAGTTTTTAGAGCTTAATAACCAATCTTTAATATTGATTATTGGAATACCGGAAATCATTTCTTCATTTTCATATCGGCCAGTGATGACTATTTTTTTGTAGTTATTTGGAATTTGAAGTAAATTATCAGTTTCTCTAGTAGAATTTTCTGGAAGCTGGTAGGTTACTTGAATATATTGTTTATCATTTACCTTGGAAACGATGAAATCAATTTCTTTATTATCTAATTTACCAATTTGAACTGTGTAGCCCCGGCGAAGTAATTCGACATAAACTATATTTTCTAAAACACTACCGCGGTCATTATTTCTTTCTCCTAAAGCTTGGGTACGCAAACCAGTATCTACAATGTAATACTTACCTTGAGTAGAAAGAATCTTTCTCCCTCTAATATCATAACGACTAGATTTATAAAAAAGATATGCTTCTTCAAAATATTTAAGGTAACGCTGCACAGCGTTATAAGAGATATCAAAATTTGCTGATTTTAGTGTATTTACAATCTTGTTCGGATTAATTAATTGACCAATCGAATCTGCTAGATATTTAGCTACTAATGCAACTAATTCTGGTTCTCTTAATCCATTTTTGTAGCCGATATCATTGACAATAATGGTATTGTAAATTCCAGAAAGAATAGTTTGTTTTAATTCTTCTTTTGCTAACACTACCGCGGGGAAACCACCATATTTAATGTATTCATCATATAAGTTATCAATCTGACGCTCTGATGGTTCAGAAATATGTTTAAAATCTAGCATTTCTTTAAAAGAAAGAGGATAAACATGTATTTCTACATATCTTCCTGATAGTAAGGTTGCTAATTCTCCACTTAATAGATTGGAATTACTGCCAGTAATTGTGATATCAAGTAGAGGATTAAGTCGAAGGCTATTTACTACTTTTTGCCAATCTGATACATATTGGATTTCATCAAGTAGAATGTACATTCTTTGGTCACTAATAATTCGTTCTTTTAAGTATGAATAAAGCTTTTTAGGTTCATAAAGATCTATATTATCAAAGTCTTCAAAAGAAATATAAATGATTTGATGTTCATTTATGTTGTGTTTGAGTAAATATTCACGATAAAGCATTAAAATATAAGATTTGCCTGATCTTCGTACTCCCGTCAGTACTTTGATGAATTCTGTATTTTGAAATTGAAGTAATTGATTTAAATACTGTGGGCGGTTAATTAAATTTAACTGCATATTATTTCCTTCATAAAGTAAATTTTTAGCAATTTTCATATTATTTCCTTTATAAAGTAAATTATAGCAAAAATTTTATATTATTTCCTTTATAAAGTAAAAAAACAGAAAATATATCTGCTTTTTATTATTTATTCATTTTTTCACGATATTCGCTAATGCTCATGCCTTTCCAGATGCTGAAGGCACGTAAGAACGAATTAAATTCCTGATAGCCTAGAAGGTAATCAATATCGCTAGTTGTCATATCGGTGTTTTGTAAATAATTTAGCGCTAAAACTTCTCGGGTGGAGTTCAGTTGTTTTTGAAAAGTAGTGTTTTCGCTATTCAACTTTCTCTGTAAAGTCTGTTTAGAATAACCTAACTTTTTCGCTACATCGTCAATTGTAAATTCACCACTAGGGAGTAATTCGGTCAATATGCTACGTACTCTAGCACTAGTTGAATCATCAACGGATAATTCAGATAAGCGTTTAGTTAATTCAGGCTTGAAATAATCCCACATTGCTTAGTTATAACTAATAAAATTGACCTGCAAGTCTTTTTTGGCAAAAGTGATGGTGTTGCGTTTACCCGATTCGATTTTGCAGCCAAAGAAGTTAATGACCTGCTCATCATTGACGGGGGATGTCATTGTGATCTTCAGCGGGAAAATAGCTTCTTTGGTCGTCTTGCGCAAAAGTCCCACTAAAAATGCAAATTCTGATAAAACTAGAAAAGAGGGTAGGGAATATTGGCTTTTTTTAAGTGCTTCTTCAACGTTAAATTTATAATGAGAGAGTAGGTCTTCATAGCGACCATCTAAGATAAAGTGATTCATTCAAATACCATCCTTTTGATCCATATTATAAGATAAGTTGATTACTTTCTACTACCTTGTTCTTGCATCTTATAAACATTGTTCATGAGCATCTTCTTAGGTAACATTGGTGCTAATTTCATGAATGGTTTTTGGGCTGCAGTTAAACCAGCGGTAATGTTAAGCTTGCCTTCAATCATTCCTTCATACCCAGCTTTTGCAACACCTTCTGGACTAACCGCATGGGCGAATAATTGAGTTGAACTCAAATCACCACGATTGATAAAACCGGTTTGCATAGCGCCAGGCATTAAGCAGCTTACCGTAACGCCTGTGCCTTGTACTTCACGCTATAACGCATTTGACCAGCTTGTAACGTATGCTTTAGTAGCGTAGTAAACGGCTTGAAGTGGGCCAGGCATAACGGCCGCGTTTTACGAAGTCAGGTAAAAATAATTTAGTTAAACGAGTAGGCGTTTCAATGTTAACGGCGATCATGGACATGTCTTGTTCCATACTTCTTTTAATGAATTCGCCTTGACCACCAAAGCCAGCATTGTTGATTAAGTAGTCAATAGTCCAACCGTTCTTTTTGCAAGTATCATAGATCTTTTGCGCAGCATCTGGTTGTGAGAGATCAACATCGATAATATGCGCCGTTACGTTGTACTTTCTACGGGCTTCTTTTTGTTGATCGGCTAATTTCTTAGCATTGCGACCAACTAGGATTAGGTCACCACCGCGTGAAGCATGAATGTTAACGAATTGGGTACCAAGCCCACCGTATGAACCAGTAATTAAAGCAGTTTTTCCTTCTTGAGTTGTCATAATGAATTCCTCCTAAATAAATATTTCTTAACTTGATTTGTTGAAAATAGTATAGCGGCAATTTAGAAGAATCCGAACATCATAAGGCGTCAAATGATTATCAAAAGATGCCATTTGGATAAATAAAAACACAATCTCATATTTGAGATTGTGTTTAGGAACTAAAACATATAGTTTAATTCTTAGTTTGAATTTTCGTCAATAAAATCTTTTAATTTGCGTAAATCTGCTATTGAGAAATGGCCTCGGTATTTTTCGATATTTAAATCACTAATATTAACTATTAAATAATTTTTAGTATCAATGTATGATGGTTTATCTAAATTATATTTTTTCCAGTCAAAAATGGGAAAGTAATGCTTTCGGATATTTTCACTTTTTTCTTTATATTTTGAAGTGATTTTTAGCAGCCAAGCTTTACTGTTTAGTAATTTAATTATTAATACAGGCCTATTTTTTCCTCCAGGCTTATCAATGTAAGCAACATAAATATCTACAATATCATTAGTCCTCATCTAGCCAATCCTCAATTTCTTTTTTGGTTTTAGCTTCTTTGTGGGGGATTTTTGAGATGCTTTGAATTAATTCTCTTGAGGCTTTTTGTTCAGGAGTTTCTTTTAATTCAAATGGGATACCACCAGTTGCCACAACTTTCTTTAAGAACACATTTATTGCGGTAGTGGTATTGAGCCCTATATCTTGAAAAATTCCTTCTGCTTGAAGTGCTAGTGAGGAGTCAACATTAGCTTGAATTTTTTTATATGATTTCATTTTAGTCACAGCCTTTCTTTGATTATTATATCATCTAATAGAATCTGCTGTCATCATTCATACTATTAACAGACATCTTTTTAGAATAAAAACCAAGTAGACATGCTACTTGGTTAGATGGGGGTATCTATTAATGTAAAAGTAAGATAGGGTTTATAAGATAGAATTATTTTACATTCAGCACAACGAAGTAGATTACGAAAACAATAAACAAAATCCACATCATTGGCGTGATTTCTTTGAAACGCTTGGCTGCGATCATTGATACAGGGTAGACAATCAAACCCCAGCCAAGTCCGTCTGAAATAGAGTATGTAAGAGGCATTCCCAATGCGATTAAGAAACATGGGATGGCAATTTCAAGATTAGTCCAGTGAACGTGTGCCAAGTTTTCGGCCATTAATACCCCAACAATAATTAAAGCGGGTGCTGTAACTTGGGTAGTGAAAACACTCAAAATTGGACTGAAGATAGTTGAAATAAGGAAGAAAATACCAACCCAAACGGCAGTTAAACCGGTACGACCACCAACAGCGATACCAGAACTTGATTCAACGAAGGCACCGACAGGTGAGGTACCAAGAACAGAACCGACCAACATACCACTGGAATCAGCTGCTAGAGCTTCACCAGCACGTGGCATCTTGTTGTCCTTCATCAGACCGGCTTGTTGAACCAAACCAATTAAGGTACCAGTGGTATCAAAGAAAGTAACAAGTAAGAATGTAAAGACAACGATCCACATTTGAACGGTATTAATATCGCCAATATGGAAGACTGCTTGACCAAAAGTTGGAGCAATGCTTGGAACTGAAGAGATAACGCCTTTAGGCATGGGAATTTGACCAGTCACTATGCCAAAAACAGCAGCGGCGATCATTCCGATGAAGATGGCACCTGGAACTCTGGCAATCATTAAGAAAATAGTAATGATTAAACCAAAGATAGTGATCCAAACAGTAGGGTTGTTGAGACTACCAATAGTAACTAAGGTAGAATCACTGTTTTGAATCAACTTACCACCTTGCAAACCGATAAAGGCGATGAATAAGCCGATACCTGCGGAAATAGCATATTTAATATCGGCAGGGATGGCATCAATGATCATTTCACGTACCTTAAAGACAGTTAACAAAATGAACAGAATTGATGCAACGAAAACAGCTGCTAAAGCAGTTTGCCACTTAACCTTCATGCCTAAACAAACAGTATAGGTAAAGAAGGCGTTTAAGCCCAAAGTTGGTGCGGAAGCAATTGGGTAGTTAGCGATAAGCCCCATTACGATACAGGTAAAGGCAGCCGACAATGCAGTAACGGTGAATAGAGCACCTTTATCCATACCGCTGGCACCTAGGACGTTTGGGTTAACGAACAGAATGTATGACATACTTACAAAAGTAGTAAGACCAGCCAATAATTCTGTTTTAAAAGAGGTATTGTTCTCTTTTAGATGAAAAAACTTACTGATAGAATTCATTTATTCCTCCATAGTCTGTATAATATGAACATTCAATTAGAATTATACTTAAATAGTTAATAATTTCAATAGAATTAAACGATTTCATTCGATTTTGACAATGAATACGCTTTATTTTGAAAAACTCTTGACCTTTACCTTGCGTAAAACCGTATATTTGAATTAGAAAGCAGGTGAAAAGTAATGTCAGAAAGATATGGAATTGGTGAAGTTGCTAAAAAATTGCAAGTAAGTACGCGTACATTACGTTTTTATGATCAAAAAGAGCTACTTAAACCAACTAAGGCAGAAAATGGCTATCGCTTTTATAACGAGGATCAAGTGCAGCAATTACAGGTGATTATTTATTTAAAAGAATTAGGCTTTTCTCTAGCTAAGATAAAAACATTATTGCAGGCTGACCATGCGCAAGAATCGTTGGCTTTATTGGTGAATGCGCAATTGCAGAGTAATAATGAAGAAATAGAAAAGTTTCAGACACAACAGAAGCAACTTCATGATTTGCAAAAAATACTAACCAAACAAAGTAATTTAGAATTAACTGACCTTACGAAGATGATGACTAATGAGACTATTTTAAAGAAGTTCAGAAGAAGAATGTTGGTTTATGGTTTATTGTTAGATGCAATTGAGATTATAGGGATTATTTTAGCTTTCTATTTTGGCAAGCGGGGAAATGATATTGGTGTAATTGCTTCAGTTGGAATAATGTTACTCGTTGTTGTATTTGGTGCATTTAAGCTAAGTCTAAACTATTACAAGGCAGTAGCGTATGTGTGTCCGCATTGTGGTCATACTTTTGTTCCATCGTTTAGAACGTTCATATTTGCTGCACATACGCCCAAGATGAGAAGACTGCGCTGCCCCGATTGTCATGAAAAGTCCTATTGTTTGGAAGTAGGGCGGTAATATTTCCTGGGGAATGAAAAAAAGATTGTCGTTTGAGGCAATCTTTTTTGGTTAATGTCTAATTTTATTGATAATTAAGCCTAGGCAATAGGTAATTAGTATGCCAGCAATCAATGTGATTAAGCCAGAGATAAAAGTTACTTGATTATTATGATATTGCACTGCAATTTTCCCAGAAACTATACCAATAACATTAAAGTAGGTGGTAGGTAACCATGCTGCTGCTTTTTGCAACGGCTCAATCACGGTGCTTGAAACACTTACTCCTATTAACAAAATCAGCGTAATAAATAAGGTAGGAAACTTGTCACGTACGACATTAGAAATTAATTGGATAAAGTTGATGATAAATAATCCCACTAAAAGCTGAAGTACTAGGATTGGCATGATAATTTTTAGCGTTGGTACATACTCGTTAAGTGTTTGTCCGGTTAGATTTTTGTAGAGATAGAATGGATAATTCAGATTACCAGTTTTAAAAATTAGTGTTGCAACTATGAATATTAAAATATTGAGTAGGTAAAAAATACCACCTGCAATGATTATGCCAATTAAATTATCAAATACATATCTGTGATTGTTAGTGATTGGTAATAACGAACTAATATCTGCTTTGTTTTTGTATTTTGAAGTATAGAGTTGGGTCAAAATAAACGTGACTACTAAAATGAATAAAAATGGCAGGTATAGTTGATTTAAATCTAATAAAAATTGAATTCCAGTCACGGGTGGAGTGTCTTCATACGGAAGTGGATGTTTAGTTAAATATTCAAAAAATTTTACATTTTTAGTTAGAGCATTTTTTTCATCGTTGCTGACATTATGATTTTTTAATTGAATATTTTTAGCCAAATTTGCGGCTTTTAGCTGATAGTGATAAACTTCTTGCCAATTTTGTTGCTTGAATGCATTGAGTAGATTCTGACTATCTTTGCGCTGTTTTTTAGTATCTGAAATACTTTGTTTGGTTAAGTTATATGCTTCGCCATTCTTTTTGTAATGCTTTAAGGAATGTTCCATTTGTTCAATAGCGTTATTTTGCATAGCTAAATTTCCCTTAGCTTGATTTTCTAAGGACATACTCCTAGAAGTGGTCGCATTAAGACCGAGCACGATAAAAGAAATTATTAGTAATAATGGTACTGTAATTAGAAAAATGTTATTTTTGAAAACCTTCTTTAGCTGAAATTGAATATAAGCCATTATTTCACCTCATTCATTGTTAAATTCTCTAGTTTTAACTTGGTGACGTTATTTAAATTATTAATTTCGTTTGCATAGTGAGAGGTTAGAATAATGCATTTGTCATTTAAACTGATCAAATCGTTTAATCTACAGTAGAGCTTGTTTCTGTTTTCTTCATCTAAGCCATTGGTAATCTCATCCATTAATAAATATTGGGCATCACTGACTAAGTACATAGCGATAATTAATTTCTGTTTCATCCCTAGAGAATATTTTTTAATGGGTACTTTTGCAAATTGATCTATTCCCCAAAAGCTGAGTTCTGTATCTATATCGTGTTGCGAATGCCATGAAACTTTCACAAATTGAAGATAATCTAAGCTGTTTAGATTGGGGTCAAGCCAGCTGTTCTCCTCAAAGAAAAATATTTTCTCCTTAATTTGATTAAATGGCAAATTATCAAAAGTGATAGCCCCTTTATAGTTAACTAGTTGGGTTAATGCTTTAAGAAAGGTGCTTTTGCCAGCACCATTTTCTGCCATAATTTGATAGATATTTCTAGTTTTAAAAGTAGTCGTAAAACTCTTTAAAATTGGTTGTCTGGTTGTGATAGTTAGGTTTTCAACTTTGATCATAAATATCCTTTCAAAAAAGGCACGGCTGTTGTGCCATGCCTATAAATAATAATTAAATCATACAGGATATTAATCAGCATCGAGTTGTTTTGTATCACATACTATACAAAATCATTTTGGCCAAGTTTTAACTATATCTTGATAGCCATATTTTTTCATTTCGTCTTTAATTTTTTGTGCCTCTTCCTTGTTACCAAGAAATAAATTTTGCAAATATACTGCAGCAACCTTGTAAAGCAAGAAATGTACCGTAGGTTCTAGATTAAGAATATAATCAAATGTTTTTTGAACATTTACATCTATGGTTTTTACAGGATTATTTTTCTTATAATAGACCGCTAAATAATTCTCGAAGACGCGAAGATATCTTTCTTGTAGTAATTCAGGTATATTATGCTCCTTTTGTACTTTCGCAAGTAGCCTGCCGATAAAAAATGATAAGTCAGATGAATCCCATAGTGGCATTGTATCTGTAAATAATCGCAGTAAATCAGGTCTGGTCATCCAATTTGCTCCTTCATCAAATTCAACGAAAAGCTTTTCTTTTACTTTGGGATCAATTAAGTTTAATTCATCTTTTAGATTAGCTACTGAAATCATAGCTCTCAGTTTTAGAATGCTTGAATTAGATTGAAGAAGAATTTTATGATAATTTTGTTCAATTAGTTCAATTTTTCCACTATTAAAAGCCTGGTTCATCTTTTGATTCAGATCGTTTTCTTTTAATTTAGATTGGGAGCTATAGGTATTGCGAAGCAATTGATAAAAATATGTAATATCAATATCGTGTTCAAATAGAATTTCAGTTAATTTATCGGCGCTGATTCTATTTCTTCCGCTTTCAACTTTAGCGTAAAAGGAGCGAGTTACAACACCTGCACACATTTGCTCTTGAGTAAGATATAATTCATGTCTAATTTGTTTTAATGCCTCACCAATGGTCACAGGACTACCTTCTTTTATTTTTTATTGATGAATAATACTAAAAAAAGGCTAAGTTATCAAAAAACATCGACTATATTCGATAAAGCACCCATTTTTAATAATCTTATCGATTATAATCGATAAGATTGATGATTTTTGTATTTATATCGATTATAATCGATAATAAATGAGGTAAATTGAACGTGAATTCGGTGCATATGATGGCATTGCGGACAATTATCCAAAATATGTCCTTTCAATGGACAAGTTTGATATGAGTCGCAATGGGATAATTCATCAGAATATTATTGATTTTTTGCTTGAAAAATAACCGCAATAAAAGAGGACTAGTCAAAATTGGCTGGTCCTCTTTTTCAAAATTTAATTATTTCCTTAAAAATTCAACACCCACAGGAAGATCAGGAATACTACAAACAGTACCCACATCATCGGTGTGACTTCCTTGCCACGCTTAGCAGCAAGCATACAGATAGGGTAGGTGATCATGCCCCATGATAAACCGTCTGAAATTGAGTAAGTAAGAGGCATCCCTAAAATAATCAAGAATGCAGGAACTGCAATTTCCAACTTGTTCCAATGAATATGAGCAGTATTTTGTGCCATTAATACTCCAACAATGATTAAGGCAGGAGCAGTAACTTGGCTAGTGAAAACACCAAGCAATGGACTGAAAATCATTGAGATTAAGAAAAAGATCGCTACAAAAACTGCGGTTAAACCGGTACGGCCACCAACGGCGATACCAGCACTTGATTCAACGAAGGCACCAACAGGTGAAGTACCAAGGATTGAACCAACAGCCATCGCACTTGAGTCAGCTGCTAAGGCCTTACCTACACGTGGCATCTTGTTGTTCTTCATGAAACCAGCTTGTTGAGCAAGTCCGATTAAGGTACCTGCAGTATCGAAGAAAGTAACAAGCAGGAATGTTAAGACAACAACCCACATTTGCACGGAGTTGATGTCCTTTACGTGGAAAATAGCTTGACCAAAGGTTGGAGCTAAGCTAGGTGCGGTAGAAATCACCTTGTGTGGCAATGCAATTTGCCCAGTGCAGATCCCGAAGATAGCGGCAAGAACCATTCCGATAAAGATTGCACCAGGAACGTTCAAGATCATCAAAATGACAGTTACTAGCAAACCAAAGATAGTGATCCAAACGAGGGGATCGTGTAATGATCCTAAACCTACCAAAGTTGATTTATTAGCAACGATCAATTTACCATTTTGTAAACCTAAAAAGGCAATGAATAAGCCGATCCCAGAAGAAATGGCAAACTTTAAGTCAGCTGGAATTGAATCAATGATCTTTTCTCTTAATTTGAATAAAGTAATTAAGATGAAAATAATTGATGCAACGAAAACTGAAGCCAAGGCTGTTTCCCATGAAACATGCATCCCAATACATACGGTGTAAGCAAAGAAGGCATTGATTCCCAAAGCTGGTGCCTCACCGATCGGGTAGTTGGCAACGATCCCCATGATTGCAGTACCAAGAGCGGCAGCTAAAGCAGTAGCGGTGAAGACTGCACCGGTATTCATACCGCTGGCGCCCAGTACGCTAGGGTTAACAAACAAAATATAGGACATGCTGATAAAGGTAGTTAAACCAGCAATAAATTCAGTTCGAATGTTAGTTTTGTACTTATCTAATTGAAAGTAGCTTTTTATAAAATTCATTTTATCTCCCCAAAATATTGTTCGTGTTTTAACTTCTTGAACACAACTCTTATACTTTAGCATTGATAAATAAATTTGTAAACGCGAATTATTTTAATGATTACTTGGGCATTTATTGCAATTTATCTTTAAATGATAGGAAAAGCATTTAATTGAATCAGCTTTCATTAGCATAAATAAAGCATTATCCTAGGATATAAGAATTAAAAAAGAAATAAAGGTGAAAGAATGTCCGCACAACTTATTTTTTCAGATCTTGATGGCACATTAATTAATGATGATTTAAAGGTAACCGCCGCAACGCGGGATGCAATTCGTAGACAAATTATTAATGGTAATATTTTCGTTCCTGCATCAGCACGTCTTCCTAAAGGGATGATGACAGTGGTTAATCAAATTTTGAAAGTTTGTCCGTTTATCGCGTATAACGGTGCTTTAGCCCTTGATGAAACAGGCAAAGTACTAATCAGCCGTTTTTTTAATGCAAAAGAAGCAGCTGAAATTTGCCGCTACGTTGATGAGCAAGATAATGATGCAGCTTGGAATATCTATAGTGGCTATGTTTGGTATTGTAGTGAAGAAAAGAGCCCACGGGTTAAAAATGAAGAAAGAATTGTCGATGTAAAAGCAACACCGACTACAATTAATCAACTTGAAAAACTGCAGGGCGTGCATAAAGGTCTAATTATGGGAGATTCAGCGGATCTTGATCGTATGCAAGAAGAATTAACTGCTAAATATCCTGATTTGACTTTTGTTAGATCAGCAGAGAATCTATTAGAAATTGTTTTAAAGGGTGTAAGCAAGGCTAGTGCAGTCAAAATAGTTGCTCAAGAATATGGCGTAGACTTGCAAAATTGCATTGCTTTTGGCGATAACTATAACGATGAAGATATGTTGGAAGAAGTGGGGTATCCATTTTTAATGGGTAATGCCCCAGCAGAACTAAAACAAAAATTTGCTCCGGCACAAATTACTGCTGATAACAATCATGATGGGGTTGCGAAGGCATTAGCAAAAATTGAATAAATAAAAATCGCATAGAAGCTCTATGCGATTTATTATTTCCTGGGAAATTATTGTTTGTCTTTTTCAAAGATGTAGCTAACGAAGCCAAAGGCTACGATAACTAATCCAGCAATGATCCAGCCCATAGTTGAAAATTTAGATCCGATTAAAAGTAATAGGGCAACCAGGAGAATATAAATAGTATCAAGTCCAATTGTCAGTTGCTTATATTTGCTTCCTAATTTTTTCAATAGAGAAGAACGGTATCTGGTTAGTAATTGCCGTCCAATAAGATAGATGACAACAAGGGTGTAGATTGCTGGAGTAATAAAATTAAATTGTTTTTGAAAATATAGAATCCATTCAATGATTAAGAGAATAACTAATATTGCATAGGCAAAGTTATCGGTTATTCTTTTTAGTTTAGTCAACTTTTTCTTTTGAGCGATGATTGCGACAATGCCCAAAATTAAGCAAACTATGATAAGTGGGAAAAACCATTGTCCACCGGTTACGGTTGATAACATAAAAACTCCTCCTTTAAACACATTTTTTCAAATTATACAAAAATAAAGCGAAAAATTCACTGTAAACAAAAAATCATTCAAAATGCATTCGTACGCAAATTGAATGTTTTTATTTATGCTTCGATTTGAATATCGGTTGGCTTTTTCCAATCTGCAGGCAACTTGCCCATTTCTTTTAATTTGTCAGTGATTTGATCCAAGACTATTTGCTTATCAGCTGGATTAGCCATGAAGTCAAGCTTATCACCATCAATTTCCATCTTAGGTGAGTAGTCGTAATTATCGTACCATGGCTTGTAGTAGCGCAACAAACGCTTGTAATAGTCTTCCAAGGTTGAATCATAGCTCAGCTGCTCGTAAGGACGGCCACGTTTTTGAATTCGCTTGATCATCGTATCATAAGAAACATTAATGTGAACGAGCAAGTCAGGATTCTTCTTAGGCATCCGTTTTAGTTCGCTCATCATATTGTGCAATAACTCATAGTAAGTATCGACTTCTTCAGAAGTAGCACGGCCGATATCAGCGTTCATTTGGAAGAATAAGGCGTCTTCATAGATAGAACGATCTAAGACGTTATTATCTTCAGTGAGCGCGTCTTTAATGCTGTGGAAGCGTGTGTTCAAGAAATATACTTGCAATAAGAATGCATATTTTTTAGGGTCAGCGTAAAAAAGTGGCAAAACTGGATTGTCATCAACACTTTCATAGAAAGGCTTAGTCCCTAAATATTTAGATAAAATACCTGTTAAACTGGATTTACCGGCTCCAATTGGCCCGCTTAAAACAATAACTGTCATCACGTTCCTTCTTTTTCTTATAAGTTGCCGATTTCATGCAACTTTTCATCAATTTCTTTAAGTACTTCTTTTTGTGCATCCATGTTGGTAACAAAATCAAGTTTGTCGCCATTGATTTCTATCTTTGGTGAGGCATGATAATTTTCATACCATGGTTTGTAGTACTTTAAAAGTCTTGCGTAATAATCTTTCAAACCTGGATCAGTGCTGATTTGCTCAAATGAACGACCGCGCTTCTTGATTCGGTTAAGCATAGTATCAAGGGAGACATGAATGTAAATCAGTAAGTCAGGCTTCTTACTTGGATTGCCAGGAGTGTCTTCCATCATGTTGTCGAGTAAGTCATCGTAGATCTTGAACTCGGTTGGATCAGCGACCTTGCTATCGGCGTTCATCTTGAAGAACAGTGCATCTTCATAGATAGAACGATCGGAGACACTGTTTTTTTCTTGAATTGCTTGATTGATCTGTGCTAAACGGTGGTTAAGGAGGTAAGTGTTAAGCAAAAAAGTGTAACGCTTCATGTCCTTGTAGTATAAAGGCAATACGGGATTGTTATCAACGCCCTCATAGAATGCCTGAGTCCCTAAATGTTCAGCTAGAATACTGGTTAAACTGGATTTACCGGCTCCAATTGGCCCACTTAAAACAATAACTTGAATCACATTCTTTCTTAAATACCATATGTAGACAATTATTAAGTTTAATACGATATGTTGTGGCACACAAGTGATTTTTTGATTATGTTTCACATCTAAAAGTCAAGGGTAGAAATAAAAAATCGAATAGGAATGAAACATAATTCGATAAAAAACTGAATTATGTTTCATTTTTTATATAAAAATGAAATTTTGTGAAGTATATTTCATTGTAGATACAGGCTGCTAAATAAAAAAACTAGGTCTTCCACGATTGTAGAAAGCCTAGCTTTTTCTATGCTGATAATTAAATTATTGTTTTTAGTTCTTGTATTTGTCGTCTAATTCTTGTGCGGCAGCCTCGTCTACGATCACCGTTACATCTGGGTGTTTTTGCAAAATTGATGCAGGTACTTCTTCAGTGACTTTGCCTTCAATCATTTTCTTGATTGCGTGAGCTTTCTTTTCACCAAAAGCCATCAAAACAATCTTCTTAGATTGCATAATATTAGCAGTACCCATGCAGATGGCACTCTTTGGCACTTCATCGATACTGTCAAAGAAGCGAGCATTAGCCTTGATAGTATTTTCGGTTAACTTAACTTCATGAGTGCCGATGTTGAATGGAGTGCCTGGTTCGTTAAAGGCAATGTGACCATTGCGGCCGATTCCTAATAGTTGAATGTCGATAGGATTGTCTTTGATAATTTGATCATATTCTTTACAAAAAGCATCAACGTCTTTTGCCATACCGTCAGGAACGTAAGTCTTCTTAAATGGCTTCTTGTCAAATAAATGCTTTTGCATGAAGTAGTGGTAGCTTTGAGGATTATCTGGGGTTAAACCAACGTATTCATCGAGGTTAATGCTGGTAAGATTTTCACAGTTAAGATCGCTTTTTACCCAGTTTTGGTAAAGTGTTTCAGGGGTTGAGCCGGTTGCCAAACCTAAGACTTTAGCACCGTTCTTGATTCCTTTTTCAAAAATTTCAAATGCTTTTGCTCCACCTTGAATTTTATTTTCGGTAACAATAACTTTCATAATTAAGACCTCCTCATTTACTGGTCTAGTCCATTATAAAATGGAATAGACCATTTTGTCAATTGGTTGATAAAAATAATTACGAATCAATTATGTTAAAATTTGAACATAAGGAAGTGAACGAGGATGAATTTTGAAAAACTAACAGGTTTAGGAATTGGCAGCTGGGGTTTGGGTGAAGATCCTAAAAAGAAAAAAGATGAAATAGCAGCTATTCGCTATGGCCTTGATCATGGCTTGAGTGTAATTGATACAGCCGAAATGTATGGGGATGGCCAAAGCGAAGAGCTAATTGGTGAAGCGATTAAAGGATATGATCGCGAAAAATTATTTTTGATTTCAAAATTCTACCCCTATCATGCAACGCCAAAACTAGAACGTCAGAGTCTAGAAGCCAGTCTAAAACGCCTTGGAACAGATCATCTGGATCTTTATCTATTACACTGGCGGGGCAGTCACCGCTTGTCTGATACGATCCGCGGCTTACAAGCATTACAAAAAGATGGCTTGATCCGTTATTGGGGTGTATCCAACTTTGATACGGCTGATATGCAGGAGCTTTTTACAGTGCCAGGTGGAGAAGAATGCTTTGCTAATGAAGACTTATACAATATCAGTGAACGTGGGACAGAATTTGATCTGCAAGCTTGGCAAGAAGAGCACGGTGTAAACTTTATTGGGTATTCACCATTTAATTCAGGCAAGGGCAACACAATTCGAATTACGCGTAATTTGAAAATTGTTGCACGTGATCATGGCGTTACGCCTCATCAGATAATGCTAGCTTGGACGATGCGCAATGGCAATGTTTTAACGATTCCTAAGGCAAGTAGTGTAGAACACATGAAGGAAAATATTGCAACACAAAAGATTAAACTTACAGATGATGAGCTTAGATTGCTTAACAGTGATTTTCCAATGCCAACTGAAAAAACGCCGTTAGCTGTTATTTAGTACAAGATATAGTAAGATTATCACATATAATCACTATATCTTGTGGATAACTATGTGGACATGTGTAAAAAAAGGCTGTTTCATGTGAAACAACCTTTTTTCTTATTTCGATTTGATGTAGTTAACCCCATCTGCGGCAGGTGCAACTGACTTGCCGAGGAAGAGGACCAAAACGATGATTGTAATAACGTAAGGTGCAATCTGCATGTAAACGGATGGAATTTGATCGATTCCTGGCAGTTGATGTCCAATAATACTTAAGCTTTGAGCAAAACCAAAGAAAAGGGATGAGAGCATTGCACCGATTGGATTCCATTTACCAAATATAACGGCAGCTAAAGCCATGAATCCTTGTCCAACGATAGTAGAAACAGAGAAGTTACCAGATATTGCTTGAGCAAAGACGGCACCGCCAAGACCTGCCATAAAGCCGGAAATTAATACACCTGCATAACGCATGCCATAGACATTGATTCCCATTGTGTCAGCTGCTTGAGGATTTTCACCACATGAACGTAAGCGTAGGCCAAAGCGAGTCTTATATAAAATCCACCACATAAAAATAGCAAGAATAATGGCAATCCAAGCAGGGGCAGAGGTGTTTTTGAAGAAGATTGGCCCAACGATGGGAATGCTGCTTAAACCAGGAAAGCTGAAGTAGCCGAAGTTAGCGGTGATATTTTCAGTTTGGCCTTTATCATAAATTGCCTTGATCAAGAAAACACCCAAAGGTGGTGCCATGATGTTCAGCACTGTTCCGGAAATGACATGATCAGCGTGAAAATTGATTGTGGCAACAGCGTGAAGCAATGAAAAAATCAAACCAACAATTCCGCCGACTAGAGTGCCAAGCCAAGGAGTAGCTGCACCAAAAGTTGAAGCGAAAGTTAGGTTGAAGACAATCGCCGCAAAGGCTCCCATGGTCATGATACCCTCCAGGCCAATATTAACAATCCCAGAGTTTTCACTGTAAACACCACCAAGAGAAGCTAGGATTAGAGGCGCAGAATAAACTAAAGTGGATGAAACAATTAACGCCATCATTGTAACGAAATTCATTATTTTTCTCCTTCGATTACTTTTCTACCTGGACCATCAACACCATTGTTGGGTCCTTTTTCTTTTCTGGTTGGAATGTAGTAATCACTGCGGTTCTTCTTAGTTTTAAAAAGCAAACCAATGACGTAATTGATAGCGATGAAGAAAATGATGGCAGCAATTACGATAGATACGATTTCATAAGGAATACCGGCAATAGTTTGCATGCCCAAACCACCAATTTTTAAAATTGAGAAAAGAAGTGAAGCTAATAAAATACCAATTGCAGTTCCACCACCAAGTAAGGCAACTGAAAGCCCGTCCCAGCCAATATCCAAACTAGTTGTTTGAGTGAAGTAGTTTTGGTAGGTACCAAGTCCTTGTACTACACCGCCTAAGCCAGAAAATGCACCTGAAAGTAACATTGAAATAATAATATTCTTTTTAGAAGACATCCCGGCATAGCGACTAGCAAAAGGATTGAGTCCAACTGCCTTGATTTCAAAACCAACGGTAGTTTTTTTCATTAAATACCAATAAAAAATAAGCCCAATAATTGCTAAGAAAATACCAGCATTGATTCGCGAATCACCAAACATGCTAGTTAACCAGTTAAGCTTTAAGCTGCCATTGGCTGGAATTGTTTTGGTAGTATCGGTATCAATTCTTAATTTTGAGGACATTACTTGTTGCATTAAATATTGACAAGTATAGAGCACAATATAGTTAAGCATGATAGTAGTAATTACTTCATTAGTTCCAAATTGAGCTCTTAAATAGCCAGCAATTCCTGCAACAATAGCACCAGCTATAGCGCCTGCAATAATAGCTAAAGGCAATAATACTGGCTTAGGCAATTGAGGATTGGCCAATACAATCCAAATAGAAGTCAACCAACCAGCTTGTGCTTGACCTGGCAAACCGATGTTAAAGAAGCCAGCTTTTGAGGCAATTGCAAAACCGATAGCAATAAAAATTAATGGCGTAGCTTCACGAATAGTTTCACCAATACCATTCATATTGCCCAGTGCGCTAGAGAACATGGAGCTGTATGCTTGAAAAGGATTATAGCTCCAAATCAGCATGATAATTGCACCAACTATAAAACCAGCAATTACTGAGATAACTGGTACTAGAATATTTTTGACTTTAGGTGTAACTTTAATCAATTGTTGCATCTTCTTTCTTAACACCGGTCATTAAAAGACCTAGTTCTTGATCTGTAGTTTTTTCAGGTAATACTTCGCCTGAAATTTGACCATCATGCAAAACAGCAATCCGGTCAGATAATTGCATAATTTCATCAAGTTCATATGAAATTAATAGGATAGCTTTTCCTGCTGCTCTTTGAGCTAAAAGCTGCTTATGAATATACTCAATTGCACCAACATCTAAACCGCGAGTGGGCTGGAATGCAATGATTAGATCGCTGTTTCTATTTAATTCTCTAGCGATAATTGCTTTTTGCTGGTTACCTCCCGATAGGTCGCTAGCTGGCAATGCAGGGCTAGTAGTTCGAATATCGAATTTTTTAATTAAATCTACGGCATGCTTCAAAATTGCTTGATGATTAATGATGCCATGATTAGAGAAGGGACGTTGGTAGTAAGTTTGCAGCGCTAAGTTATCAGCTAATGACATGTGAAGAATTAAGCCATATTTTTGCCGGTCTGCAGGAATATGCGCTACGCCAGCTTCGGTGATTTTGCGAACTTTTTGGTTGGTTAAATTTTGACCATTAATTAAAATTTGCCCTGACTTAACATGGCGTAAACCAGTGATTGCTTCAACCAGTTCATCTTGTCCATTGCCGTCAATTCCGGCTAGCCCTAAAATTTCACCTCCACGGATTGAAAGGGAAAGGTCTTTAACGCTTAAGGCACCGTGATTTCCTTTTACCTGTAAGTTTTTGATTGCTAGAATTTGCTTGCCCAAGTTAGGTGCTGGTTTGGTTAGCTTCATGTTGACATGCCGCCCCACCATTAATTCGGCTAACCGCTCATCACTAACTTGATCAACAGCAAAAGTACCAACATCGTGACCACGTCTGATAACTGTAACTCGATCTGCAACAGCCTTGATTTCTTCTAATTTATGAGTGATCAAAATGATTGATTTGCCTTCTTTAGCTAAATTTTTGAGTACTTTAATAAATTCAGAAATTTCTTGTGGGGTTAAAACAGCAGTTGGTTCATCAAAAATTAAAATATCTGCACCACGATAAAGTACCTTTAGAATCTCAACTCTTTGCTGTTGGGCGACAGTAATGCTAGAGATTTTGGCATCTGGATTAATAGCAAAGCCATATTTTTGTGCAAGAGCTAGGACCTGTTTTCTTGCCTTTTTCAGATCGATAACGGGTCCCTTAGTTGATTCATGTCCTAGAATAATATTTTCTAAAACGGTAAATGAATCCATAAGCATGAAATGCTGGTGTACCATCCCAATGCCTAATTTTTTAGCGACAGTTGGATCTTTAATATTTACTTTTTGATTATTAACCAGAATTTCACCGCTTGTTGGTTCAAGTAAGCCAGATAAAATTCTCATTAAGGTAGATTTACCCGCGCCATTTTCGCCAAGCAAAGCCAAAATTTCACCTTGATAGAGCGTAAGGTTAATATCGTCATTTGCCTTGAAACCATCGAAATCTTTGACAATATGGCGCATCTCGATTACTTTATTTCTCTGTTCTTTCATGTAAATAAATACTTCCTTAATTAACTATAGAAAAACTCTTCGCTAAAAAACGAAGAGTTCTCAAAATACTAAGCAGCTGAATTACTTAGTTGGAGCAGTAGCAACCTTAATCTTGCCATCAATAATTTGTTGACGAGCCTTTTGTACTGCTGCCCAAGTTTTAGCGTTTAAATTACCTTTGGTGATTGAAACCCCATTACCCTTTAAGCTGTAAACTAAGTGCTTACCACCAGGGAATTTACCATTGTAAGCATCATTAGCAATTGACTTAGTAGCAACATCTAAGCCCTTTAAGACGGAAGTTAAAGTGAAGTTCTCTTTCTTACCATCTTTTGACTTGTAGTTACCTAGGTTAGATTGGTCAACGTCAACTCCGATTACCCAAACCTTTTTAGCTGCTGGACGGGCTTGGTTGTAATCTTTTCCTTCTTGGAAAACACCGTTACCTGCGTTACCGGCTGCTTGGTAAATAATATCAGCGCGGTTAGCATACATTGATTGAGCAATTGATTTAGCCTTATCGGTTGAAGTGAAGTTACCGATGTATTGGGTTTGAACTGAAATCTTCTTGTGAAGAGCTTTAGCACCGTCAGCAACACCTTGCTTAAAACCGGCTTCGAATAAATCAATAATAGATGACTTAGCACCGCCAATGAAACCTACTTTGTTGGTTTTAGTGGTGTAAGCTGCGGCCAATCCGCCAAGATAAGAAGCTTGATTGCTTTCAAAGGTGGCAGAAGCGACGTTCTTAATCCCAGAGTCAACGCTATCAATGATAACGAAATTCTTTTTAGGATTCTTCTTGGCTGCTTGCTTGACTGCGTCGGCTAATTGATAGCCAACACCGAAAATGGTTTGGTAGCCGGCTGTAGCGGCTTGATCAAAGTTAGGAGTGAAGTCTGCGGCACTGCTAGACTGGAAGTATTGATAACCACCTTTTCCTTGTTTTAAACCATGTTCCTTGCCGTATGCTTTAAATCCTGACCATGCAGCTTGGTTAAATGAATGATCATCAACACCATTTTCATCTGTGATTAGGGCAATGCCATGTTTAGTATCTTTGTTGGCTGATTGACCAGACTTTTTACCCGAACAAGCAGTTAGAATCAAGCCAACTGATGCTAAAACGACACCAAATGATAAAATTTTCTTGAACTTTACGTTCATTATTTCTGTCCTCCACAATATTAATACCGAACAATTTATAAATAAGTTTATTAATTAATACGTATTTTGTCAACAAAAATATTGATCAGGCAAAAAAATAATTGATTGTAATTATAAAAAAGCAAACTATACTAGTATGCTTTTATTTATTGTTAGGATGAATGGCAACCTTAATTTTGCCTTTTAGGATATTAGCTCTAGCAATTTGGGCATCTTTCCAAGTTGAAGCTGAAATCTGTCCTCGTTCAATAGAAACACCATTGTTTTTAAGCCCATAAACTAAATTTTTACCACCAGGGAATTTATTATTATAAGCTCTATTGGCGATATCTTTAACAGCAACATTTACTCCAGTTATTACTGATGTCAAAACAAAATTAGATTTTTGTCCGCCTTTAGCAGTGTAGTTACCGAGATGAGATTGATCGACATCAACTCCGATTACCCACACTTTATCTTTAGCTGGTCTAGTTTGATTAATGGCTTTAGCTTCTTGGAAAAGACCATCACCAGCACCACCAGCAGCATGGAAGATGATGTCGGCTTTTTTGGTGTACATTGATTGAGCAATTGATTTGGCCTTGTCTGAACTAGTAAAGTTGCCAATATATTGGTTTAAGATAGTAACTTTTTTGTGCATTTTTTTGGCTTGATCTTTAACACCTTGAGTAAATCCGGCATCAAAAAGGTCGACAATATCGCCATGAGCACCGCCGATGAAGCCAACCGTGTTGGTTTTGGTTTCTTTAGCAGCTACGACACCAGCTAAGTAGGAAGCTTGTTCGCTCTTGAAATTAGCTGAGACAACATTCTTTTGTCCCTTGATTACATCGTCAATAATGGCAAAATTCTTTTTAGGATAGCGTTTAGCGGCAGAAGCTACGGCATCTTTTAAACTGTAACCAACGCCAAAGATAGTTTGATAACCAGCTTTAGCTGCTTGATCAAAATTAGGAGTGAAATCAGCAGCACTACTTGATTGAAAATATTGATAACCGTTTCGACCGCGGCTCAAGTTGTGCTCTTTGCCATAACTTTGAAATCCTTCCCAAGCAGATTGGTTAAAAGAGTTATCATTTACACCATTACCGTCAGTAATTAATGCAATAGAGTGCTTGGCATCGCTTGATTTATTATTGCTTGCACCCTGTTTTTTACCAGAGCAGGCGGTTAAAATTGCACCTAAACTCAATGCAAGCACACCAATAGATAGTAATTTTTTGACTTTTTTATTCATAAAATTGATCCTCTCTCCATCAAATGATTTTTAACATAAAACGAGGTTAACAATATTTAGTGGCTATGTCAAAATTGACATACAACATAAAGTATTGATATAAAGGGATTCTTAATTGGTATAGAACACGATTATGCATTAGAGAGAGTAAGGATAATGCATAATTAAGTAAAAAAATAATAAAAAATACAATATCTTGTCATATTAGATAAAATATACCTAGATATTGTATAATAAACTTTTTTGCTGAGAAAAAATCTTAATTATGGTTTAATTGAGTCTAAAGAATTAAGTTGGAGAAATATATGAGAAGAGAAGAAACTAAAAGATTAGCAATTACTGCTGTCTTTGCTGCTTTATTGATTGTACAGACTTTTGTGCCAAATGTTGGCTATGTAAGAATTATCCCGGCTTTGCCAGCTGTAACTACTATTCCAATGACAATTGCCGTCTATGGCACGTTAATGGGACCAAAGGCCGGGTTAGGCTTTGGCTTATTCTGGGGTATTACCAGATTGATTGTTGCATATACTCAACCTGGCGATATGGTCAGCTTAATGTTGTTCCAAAATCCGGTAATTTCATTGGTACCAAGTATTTTGGCTGGCTATTTCCCGGGAATTATTGCGAAGGGTATGAGTAAGACTAAATATGCGAAATTGGGTTATATCATAAGTGGAGCAGTCACTTCGTTAACTAATACCGTGATGGTTATTTTGCTGACGAGTATTTTCTTCATGCATGATCCAGCAAGCTTAACTCATTACCTAGGAAATTATAGTTCAAGTACGCCATTGATTTTAATTTTAATTATGGCATTGGGCATGAACGGTTTAGTAGAAGCAATTTTTACAGCTATTGTAGTTCCAGTAATTGTAACGCCACTTAACTTAGTTATGAAAAAGGCGTAACTAAAAAGTTTAATAAATTAAAAAAAGCTCCTCAAATGCTTGATAAAACAGGCAATGAGGAGCCTTTTTTAGCTGAATTTTATGTGTTTTTTATCCTGAATTACGTAAACCGGAAGCCACACCGTTGATAGTAATTGGAATAATACTTTGGTAAACACCTTGAATCTCATCTTCACGATCACGCTTGATCATTTCTAATTGGATGTAGTTCAAAATGTTGAAGTAAGGCATTCTGTATTCCAGACTCTTCTTAAGAGTAGGTGCATCTTCGATTAATTCATCATGACCTTCAATTTGTAGGATGACTTTCTTAGTTAGTTCCCATTCTTGATTGATGATATCAAAGACTGATTTAACTTGTTCATCTTCGCAAAGATCCGCATACTGCTTGGCAATTCTCATATTTGATTTAGATAAAACCATATCAACATTGGAAAGCAGGGAGTGGAAGAATGGCCAACCTTGGTACATATTTTGTAATTCCTTCAAGTTGGCTGGATCGGCATCGATAAATGACTTGAAACCAGAACCTACGCCATACCAACCAGGGAACATTACACGGCTTTGTGACCAAGAGAAAACCCAAGGGATGGCTCTTAAGCCAGAAAAGTCAGTGAGTTTCTTTCTTGAAGCTGGACGTGAACCTACGTTAAGACCAGAGATTTCTTTGATTGGAGTTGCTTGGAAGAAGTACTTAAGGAAGTTAGGATTCTCAAATACTAGTTTCCGGTAAACTTCGTTGCTTTTAGCTACGATTTGATCCATTGAAGAACGGAAATCTGCGACATGATCTTCGCTAACGATTTGTTTAGAAGCCATTCGATCGATTGTTGCTGAAGCTAACATTTCTAGGTTGTAGTAGGCGGTGTCTTTATTACCATACTTGTTTTGGATAATTTCACCTTGCTCAGTCATCCGCATCCGATCGTTAATTGACTTGAATGGCTGTGCTGTAATTGCTTCGTATGATGGACCACCACCACGACCAACGGTACCGCCACGGCCATGCATAAAGGTAATCTTGATACCCATTTCTTCACCGATCTTAGTTAGATCCTTTTGAGCTTTATAAAGGTTCCAGCATGAAGCTAAGTAGCCACCGTCCTTATTAGAATCTGAGTAGCCTAGCATAACTTCTTGATAATTATTTTGAGAAACAAGCCACTTCTTGACGATATCAAAGCTTAAGAATTCCTTGATTATTTCCCGGGCATTATTCAAGTCTTCAACCGTTTCAAATAGTGGTACCACTTGAATTCGGGCTTTTTGATTATCAAGTAAATCGTATTCCTTTAACATGATTGCTTGTTCTAGCATGTCTGAAACACTCTCAGTGTGAGAAATAATATGTTGCTTGATGACGTCTTCACCCAAACGGTCTTTCAATTGACGAGCAGTCTTGTAGATCTTTAATTCTTTTTGTAGTAACTCAGACTTGGGTTTGTTATTGGCGTGTAAGTTACGTGGATCATTGTTCAATTCGTTGAGTAAAAGCTTGATCTTTTTGTCTTCGCTTAAATCGCTATAATTGTCACAAATTCCAGCACTCTTAAGTAGCTCAGCGACACAGGCCTCGTTAACGCTAGAATCTTGACGCATATCAATTGTAGCTAGATGGAAGCCGAAGATGTTGATAGCCTCAAGAATTTGAGTAAAGTAGCTGTCTACTACGGCGTGATCATGGTCTTCTTCAAGTGAATTTTTGATGATTTCTAAGTCGGCTTTAAATTCTTGAGCATTTTGATAACAAGGGATTTTATCAAGATTTTGGAGGTCACGTTTCTTTAAGAAAGTGTTCTTGTTAGTAATATTCAGTAATTTTTGTTCAGTGTGCACTAAACGGCTTTGAATATAGTAGAATGCTCGTCTATATGGCTCGTTAGTTCTGAATGGTGAATCATCATTAGAAAGCTCAGATAGGTGCATTACATCGTCAGATGGCTCCATATAAGAAGTAGACATGGAAATGGCTCTATAAAGCTTATTGATTTGCTTAATGTAATATTCAAAGATTACTTGGCTTTGCAAAGTAGCGCTTAGTTCTAGCGTATCAGCCGTTACATAAGGGTTACCGTCACGGTCGCCGCCGATCCACATTCCCATGGTAATTGGCGTAGCATGACTAGCGTTTAGCCCGTGTTTTTTAGCTAATTCCTTGTAACGACTAGTAAATTTGGTGATTGCAGGGATTAAAGCCTTAGGGTAGTAAGCCAAAACATTGGTAATTTCATTAGCTACCTTTAATTTGTGACCACGAATAATGTCAGTTTGCATCAAAATTTCAATGCAAGCCCGCATTTGTTCAGTCCATTCATCGCGATCAATTGTGCCATTCTTCACATCACGATAATTGCGCAAAAGTTGATGAATTTGATCGGTTAATTCCAAAATGGTTTTTCTTTGTACTTGAGTAGGATGGGCAGTTAAAACGGGTACTACATTTACATGTTCAAGGATTTCTTCGGCATTTTTCTTTTGGGCTACAATGTCAATTGTGTCACTCAATTTACCTAGATAATCTTGATGAGTATTGTTAAGCACATTAACTTTACTTGCTAGTTCTACATCCTCTGAAATGTTGATCAAGAGTGGGAGAGTAGCAAAATAACGTGCAACAACAATCATTTCGCGATTGTTAAGACTAGCAATTTGCTTTTCAAGTTCTTGATAATCTTTGGCGGCAGAGATTTTAATTAAGTTTTGGATCTTATCGAAAGCTGCTTGACCGATTACTTGCTTAGTTGATTCATTCAGTAAATTAGTTAAAACTTTGCTTTCTTCTGCCACTACATTAACATCGCTGTTATTTTCTAATTTTTTAACAGTCATGGTGAAAAAAGTTCCTTTCTTACTTGTTTTTGCTAAAGCTAAGATACCACATATTTTGCTAAAAATTTAGGTTATTGTGAACAACGTAACAAATTCTTTATTAAATTCATTCACTCCGCAATGCAATTGCAGCATCTTTCTTTGCAGCCATTCGTGCTGGAATATGACCACCTAAGAGGGTGAGGATAGTTGAAATAATGATCAAAACAATAGCAGCAGTAGGATCTAGTTGGGCTACATTTGCCAGATCAGTAATCTTGTAAATGATACTGTTAATTGGGAATGTTAGTAGGTAAGCAATCAGAATGCCTAATACACCAGAGAAAACACCTAGGATGAAGGTTTCGGCATCAAAGACACGAGTAATGTCTTTTTTACGGGCACCTAATGCCTTGAGTACCCCGATTTCCTTAGTTCGCTCAAGTACTGAGGTATAAGTTAAAATACCAATCATAATCATAGATGTGATTAATGAAATACCAGCAAATGCGACAAGGATCGTCGTTATCCCGCTTAAGAGGCCGCCAGTCATTGTGGTAACAGCGTTTGACATGTCAGTATAGAGAATCTTGTCTGATTTTTTCTTCCCTTTGTTCCATTTGTCAAGATAATCAAGTACTTTATCTTTATCATCAAAATTGTTGGGATAAATCATGATGCCAGTAGGGATGCTGGTACCGCCAAGAGTCTGCATTGTAGCTTTCTTTTCATTGGCATTTAGTTTTTGGTTAGTTAATACGCTATGGTTACTCTTCTTTTGTGCCTTTACAATTGCAGAGTTTTTATTTTCATTAATCACGCGTTGTGAAAGTTGATCGCTATAAGCAATTCCAGTTGATAACAAGGCCATTGAATCTTCGTTTTTAGGACGAATGACACCAGCAATCTTTAGATTGGTTTGAGCACCGTTATACATGGCGTTATTTACCTTTTTAGGAATAAACATGCCAGTTTGCAATTGCTGATAGTAATCATTGTTGGCAACTACACGAAATTGCTTATTTACTAATTGGCCGAATTTGACGTGTTCCTTATTCTTTAAATCGAAACCAAGATTTTTTAAGGCATTGATGTTAACAGTATTTTTATTGTCAGTAACTAAAACCAAGTCGGTTGCCTTAGTAGGCCAAGTGCCTGAGAGCAATTGATAATTTTGCTTCAAAAATGAGCCTTTCTCTTTATTTAAAGTAGTGGGAAAGACACTTGAACCCAGTCCCATTGAACTCATCGCTTGGGATCTAGCAGCTAGAACAGAATTAGTCTGATCAGGATCCGTATTTGAAAATTGCACGCGTTCAATTTTTCCCTTGTTTTTAGCTAATAAATTCAAGCTTACGCCGCGTTGGTAAGACACGTTATTGGCATAATTAGGATTGATCTTCTTGATGTAGTTAACATACTTTGTGCTAATTTTATTAACGTGTTGGGCCTGTTCGCTTTGGTCTTGTTCTGCCGTTACATAGCCGCGGTTTTTGACATTTTTATCCGATTCTTTACGTGCATTAGCTGAAGTAATGTCAGTTGCGGTCTGTGAAATAGAAATCGGATATTTTGCTAAGGCCTTGCTCATTGTGGTATTGATTTGCTTTTGAAAACCATTAGAGATAGCTAAAACTACGGCAATTGAGATAATCCCGATGCTTGAAGCAAAAGCAGTTAGCAGAGTTCGACCTTTTTTTGTCATAATATTGGTGAAACTCAACTTGATGGCGTTCCAGTAAGACATCTTGGTACGCTTGAGGTTAAATTTGTCTTCTTCCTTATTAGGGCTAAAAGGATCAGAATCATGACGAATCTTACCGTCTTGGAAATTAACGATTCTTGTGGCGTATTCTTTAGCTAATTCAGGATTGTGGGTCACCATAATAACGAGTCGATCTTTAGATAGTTTTTTGATCAACTTCATAATTTGGACAGAAGTCTCAGTATCAAGTGCACCAGTTGGTTCATCACAAAGTAGAATATCAGGGTCGTTGGCAATTGCTCGAGCAATCGCTACTCGTTGCATCTGACCGCCAGACAACTGGTTAGGACGTTTATTTAGATGGTCTTTCAATCCCACTTCTGTTAACGCCGCAATTGCTTTTTCATGGCGCTGTTTTTTAGGCACACCAGACAAATTCATCCCTAGTTCCACATTGGCGATGATCGACAAGTGGGGGATTAGATTATAATTTTGAAAAACAAAACCAACGGTATTGTTGCGGTAAGCATCCCAGTCGGTCTCTTTAAAATTCTTGGTAGATTTGCCGTTGATGATCAAGTCACCTTGGTCGTAACGGTCAAGTCCGCCAATTACGTTTAACATGGTAGTTTTTCCAGAACCACTCGGACCTAAGATAGCGACGAATTCCTGATCACGGAACGAGATTGTAACGTCGTCTAAAGCGTGGGTGATGTTGTCCCCCACCTTATATGACTTAAAAATATGCTTTAGTTGAAGCATTGCATCCCTCTTTTCTAAATTACAGTAAATCTTTCTAATCCTGTCATGACTAAGATAGCTTGCAGGATAAAGAATAAAACGATTAATCCCATGATAACGAAATGACGGCGTTTATGCATGACAAACACACCGGCAAATTCGCGGATAATTGCGTTAGGCAAGTAGTAGAATCTGGTGTAAGCACCGACACCATTGGCTTTTAAACCAACTTCTTTAGCTAAAAGGCCAGCGCGAAAAATGTGGTAGTTATTGCTGAAGAAGCGTGCTTTGAAGTGAGTATTACCGAAGTCTTCAGTAGCGATTTTTTTAGAAAAAAGCATATTTTGGTAAGTATTTTTGGACTGGTCTTCTAATAAAATGTGGTCAACGGGGATCCCACGGCGTTGTGCAAAACGAGACATGGCGAGTGCTTCTGAGATCTTCTCATCAGGACCTTGACCACCTGACATGATCAGAATTGGCCGCTTACGTCCCTTTTGGTATTGACGGTTAGAGTATTGAATCGCACGATTAATTCTGGCTGCCAGCAATTTAGACACTTGGTCACCGTTGATCAAGCCAGCTCCCAAAACAATCAAATAGTCTTGATGATAAGTGCGAGGATAGATTTGGTATAGGAGCAAATTTAGTAAAAAATTGTAGAGTACCAATCCTAGGTAGATTGCAATCGCTGGAATTGAAGCTAGGGCTATGCTGAGCCAGCGTGGCAAATATTTACCAGGTCCTAAAATCACGATGATACTAATAATTAAAGCCAAAAATCCAGAAATCAAAGTGAGTAAATTAGGTAGGGTATGGCTTTCATATTTCCAAACGAAATAGGCGTTCCAAAACAGAAAGATCCAAGCAAAAATTAATAGCAATGCAACGCCAAATAATGCAGCTAGAACTAGTAGGTCATAGGCACGTTGCAAGCCGTGACTCGTACTTTTGTGTACCATAACGGTGATCCAAGAGAGCATTGAGACTATAAAGATAGTAAACAAAACGCCATTAATCAAACGTCTTGGTTCGATAAGCCAAGAGATTAAAAAGACAAAAAATATCAGTAACATAAAGACTGAAATGTAGAAGAACTCACCGCGTCTCCCCAAAAAAGCGATGATCTGATTAAGCATAGATAGATACTCCTCCTTAGGTATTTTTTCTTATTTACATTATAATAGAAACAATGATTACTAGTTGAAAGAATCAAGGTGTGAATGAAAAATGAAGAGATTTGGACATTACCTGGGAAATATTGCAGGGGCTGTGTTGGCTTTGGTAATGTATTCTGAATTAGAAGTACTTTACTTTAGACCTCAGCGATTTGATTTCGGGCAATATCGCGTCTTCGTTACGGCGCTTGCTACGGTAATAGTTTTGTTTGCAATTTCCTATATTTATCGCAGGCAATTAAAAGAAGAAAATGATTGGGGCTTTGATGAAACACCACACTGGGACTGGCGCAGAATCGGAATAGCGATGATCGGTTTTGTACTGATTGTAGTAGGTTCGATTGTGATGCTTAATCTAGTTGGTGGCGGCGTTTCAAAGAACCAGGAAAGCTTGAATAAAATAGCGGAATACAATGCAGGTTTATTTAGGATCCTAGTAGTTTTCATCGCGCCATTTTGTGAGGAACATATCTTTAGAGGGATGTTTTTCAATATCTTTTTCACTAAGAAAAATACTAGAAATAAGTGGCTAGGTATTGTTGCAAGCGGATTTTTATTTGGCTATATGCATGATCCGGCATTAAGTAAGTATATCTTAGTATATTGGGTCTTAGGCATGGTTTTAGCTTGGGTCTATATGTCAACCAAGGATTTGCGCTATTCAATTTTGGTGCACATGTTCTATAACGCGTTAGGTTTTATTTAGAGATTGAAACAAGTGTTTGGAAAAGAACGGTTTCTCAGACACTTTTTTAATGCTTTTGGACAAAAGATCCTCATAATCGTTATTATAGCAACACTTTGAGACGACCGAATTATTTTTAAAAAACTTTCGATAAACCCCTTGCAATTAATAACATATGTTATACAATAAAGATGTAAGGAATAAGGGAACAAAAAGTTCCAACAAGTTAAGTGATATAGAAATTAGAGGTATTCATTATGTTAGTTTCAAAGAATTTAGTTAAAGTTGTTTCAATCGCAGTTGCTTCAATGAGTTTAATGGGTGTTGGTGCTTCAGTTAGTCAAGCAGCTAGTTTTCCTGCTCCAAAGTTAGGTGTTGCCGAAACTATGCCAACTGATCCTGCAATTAAAAAGGGTGACAAGATCTTTGTTACTGTAAAGGACACTAAGAACCAAAAAGTTAATGTTTTGGACGCACAAGGTCACAAGACTAGCCAAAAGGTTTCAATGGGTTCAACTTACACCGTTAAGGATGTTAAGAAAGCTGCTGGCAAGAAGATCGTCAAGATCAACAAGAGTCAATGGTTGAACATCAAAGACGTTGTAAAGGATTAATTAAAAGCTAAAAATTTGTAAGCTTGCATAATGAATACCATGTCAAAAGCCGTGAAAGTAAATTACTTTTACGGTTTTTAATTTTCTTTTTCTGGCCAGATTTGTTGTACGTCTTTAAAAATCTCAAGCCATTTTTGAGCAACTTCCATGCAATTCAGCTGAACTATGGTATCAATCATTGCCAATACAGGCTGTGCGTCGAGAGTATGACAGTAGTCGATAATTTTTTGTAAAAGGGTCAATGTTAAACTAAAGAACATGAGATAGAAGGGAAGTTCTATCTTTTTTAATTCATTAAGAATTTTTTGAGCGTAATCTAGCTTCTTTTTGAAAACTAAGGCAATAACTGTATCAGATAAACCACCTATGAAAATGGTGGTGTTTTCGTTCAAACTTTCTGTAGGATGAAAGTTGTGAATAATTCGCAGAGCAATTTGATAGCCGATTTTAGAATTTAGCAAAAACGGTGAGTTAGCAAAGAGCAAAATATTGTATTTAGACCAAACGGTGTTGTGAAGCAGGTATGAACCGATTCGATTAATGTCTGCAGGTGTTAGATAGTTTTTACCAGTCATGAGAAATAATTGATTGCAGACAAGAATGATGTTTTTGAGTTCGAGAATATTTTTGGTGGCGTGATAATGATTTAGCTGCTCCTGAACAAATTTTTCGAGTACCTTTGTATCATTGTCTTTAATGGCCGTTATAATGTCGTCTGGCAATGTAAATTCTGTTTTCATTGCAGCGTAATGCGTGAATTCGTTAAGCGTAATGTTGATGCGCCTGAGTAATGCAATGGCGGTGCTAAACTCAACTTCTACCTGATTGTTTTCCCAGCGTGATAACTTGGAGATTGAACAAATACCCTTGCAGGCTTCAGTTTGAGTGATTTCTTGATCTTTGCGCAATTGTTTGTAAACTGAACCATATTTGAACATAATTTTTTACCTCGATTTGCAGATCTGCAAATATGTTAGATTTAGGCTTATTATCTTGCGATAATCAAAATACATCAAGTACTTGGAGGAAAAAATGAAAGGTAAAAGAGTTTTGAAAGTATCTATATTAGTAGTAATTTTGGCTTTAGTAATTGGAGCGAGTTTAATGTTTAGAAAAGGTAATGCAGGTCCGATCGTCCAAAAAGAGCTGACATATCAACAGTTTAATCAAATCGATGTAAATGTTGCTAACGCAAATATTAAGATTCAAAAAGGTGACAGTTATCGTGTAATCTATAACGGTAGAGAAAAAATGGTACCGGCAGTTAAAGTTGAAAATAGTGTTTTAAAGGTTGAACGTAATAATGGATCTGTAAATATTAATGCAAATATTTTTGATTTGTTTAAGAAGAATTCGATTGTACCTACGATTACAATTGAAATACCTAAAAAGAAGCTTGATAAAGTGACAATTGACAGTTCAAACGGTAATGTAACAGTGAAAGATCTTGCTCTTAAGCAAGGTAAAATCGACACGTCAAATGGTAGTGTTGTGGTTAGAAATAGTGTGGCTCAAGGATATGACCTTGATACATCTAACGGACGAATTACAGTGAATGGACAAGATGAAGGCGACACGTATAGCCAAAATGACGTCGGGGATAATGTGCTAGAGATTGATACTTCAAATGGAAATATCACAGTAAATTAGGAATGATAAAAAAGCGCAATTTTGTAGATTGCGCTTTTTTAATGCTTTTAATCAAGAAGATCTGGCTTATGTTGCTTTGCATATTTGAAAATTAAGTGAGCATTGGAATGCATAAACTTTTTGAAAAACTTGATTTGTTCTTGGCTAAATCCATCATTATTTAGCCATTTATATGTAGGTAAAATAGATCTTGCTTCATTGAAGCCCCAAACGGCAACATAATAAATCCTCCTCTCGATTTTTACTTAGTTTTAACCAGCTTAAATTTGCAGATCTGCAAATTTTCTGCATTTTACGTCATTATCCTGCGATACTAGCCTCAAGTAAAATACAGGAGGACAAAAAATGATTTACAAATATTCTTCACATGCAAAATTCATTATGTTAACTATTTTAGGCTTGATTGCTAGTACACAACAAATCATTTTTGCATATATGGTACAGACATTGACCAATGTTGGTACGCAAAGAAGGTTTGGCGATTTAGCACAATTTCTAGTTATTGTTATTGGGGCGTTTATTGCGACTTTTATTGCTTCGCTGATTTTCAATCGGTTAAAAACAAGTGCTATTCAAGAGACTAATACGACGCTGCGAGCTGGTATTTTAAAGGGGATGCTGGGTCAGACTAGCGAAGAAAATACTGCTAGCTTAGGCTTTTTAACTACAGATTTTAAACTGCTGGAAACTAATCGTTTTGATGCCGAAATTGAAATAATGATGCAGGCCTATATGATTGTCTTTGCGCTAGGGTATGCTTTATATGTTAATTGGTTAGTTACATTATTATTTTTAATCGGTTCATGTTTGCCGATGCTGGTTTCTAATTTATTTCAAAAGAAGATTCAAACTGCAGCAGAAAATTGGACAACTGCTAATGATAAATATGTTAGTCATATTAAAAACTTTCTGGCTGGTAGCACAACGTTAAACTTATACAACAAGCGCGATAATGCGGTTAAGAAAAATAAAGTTTTAATCAATCAATTAGAAGATGCTTTGCGTAAAATGAACTTACTCAATCTAGATACTAGTTCTTGGATTAACTTGATTGCTAGTTTATTTACGTTCTTAACTCCATTCTTAGTGGGAATTTACATGGTGGTTAAGGGGCAAACTACTTTAGGTGCTTTATTTGCAATTGTTCAACTATCAAATTCATTCCTTAATCCAATTTTGACTATTTTGGAAGATCGAAACAAATTGGCGACAACGAAGAAAATTGTTGCTAAAGCTGAAAAATATATTGCTAAGGGCAAGGTTGAAAAGAAAGAGACCAATTATAATTTTGCAAAAATTCAAGTAGAAGATCTTGATCTTACTAGAAAAGGTAAAGAATTAGCTAATCAAATTAACTTTGCAGTTGCTAAAGGCCAAAAAGTTGCAGTTATTGGACCATCTGGTGTAGGTAAATCAACGTTATTACAATTCCTATTAACCGGAAAGCATGGTCATGCCAAGGAAATATTGCTTAACGATAAAAAGCAAAAGCCAGGCTCGTTTACAGATTTATTCGCTTATGCTAGCCAGTCCCCAGTAATTTTTGCCGATACCTTGTGGTTTAATCTCACTTTAGGTGCAAATATTTCCCGGGAAAAGGTGAGCGAGGTGTGCCAAAAATTAGGCTTGGATCAAATTATTGCTGAAAAGGGCTGGGACTATTCCTTGGGTGATAACGCGGATCAATTGTCTGGAGGACAATTAGCCAGAATTGAGCTTGCACGGGCTATTTTGGCTAATAGACCTGTTTTGCTACTAGATGAAATTAATGCATCCCTTGATAAGAAGACATCAGACCAAATCCATAATTACTTGTTAAACTCAAACCTTACCTTTCTTGAAGTAATTCACCACTATGAATCAAATGAGTTGCAAAAGTATGACCAAGTGATCGATTTAGGAAAATTGGGTTAAACAAAAAAGCTCGAAAGAGCTTTTTCATTTGGAATAATGGTATTTTAACTGCCATATTTGTAATTCTGTTGCGGTAACTGAATAAACCATGCGATCTTTATGATTAATTTGTCGAGACCATGCACCACTTAAATTCGCTTTTAGCGGCTCAGGTTTTCCTTTCCCAGTAAAAGGATGGCGTTGGCATTCTTTAATAAAATTATCAATCTTTTGGGAAGTCTTCTTATCCTCTTTTTTCCATTCAAGATATTCATTCCAGGCATTGTAGTTAAAATTAACGTTAAGCTTCGTCATCTTTAGTTAAAGCCTCGAATTCTTCTGGGGTTAAAACTTTATTTCGTTGATCTTGGTTTTCAAATGATTGTTTAGCTTCAGCTAATGCATCGCGGTTAGCTTTAGTTCCTAGAAGATATGAAGTTTCTTGCCATGAATCATATTCTTTTTGAGAAATAATCACAACATTTTTATCTTTGGGACGAGCTACTATAACGGTAGTATCATAGTCATTAATATCATCAGCAATTTTCTTAAAATTATTGCGCAGGTCACGAGCGGTAACAGCTCTAATATTGTTTGGAGTTTGTAACATATTTCTCACCTCTCACTATTGATTTTACCATGTAGACACAATTGCGTCTATGATAAGCCACTTGTAAAATTAAACTATTAAAAAATCTAGCGAATGCTAGACTTTTTCTACATAAATTCCGTACTATTTTGACTCTTTTTAATAAAGTAATTCAAAATAAATGGTGAAATAACTGTTGTAACGATAATTACTAGGATCAGACTTGAATAAATATCCTCAGGGAAGAGATGGTGGTTAATTCCGATTTGCGCTACAATCAGTGCAACTTCACCACGTGATACCATTCCAGCACCGACGATATTGCCTTCATTCTTATTGAAGCCAAAGATTTCGCTGGAGTATTTTCCGGCCCAGAATTTTGATAAAATAGCTAAAACGGTCATAACGATAATGAACCAGATATCCTTGAAAAAGCTGGCAAAAGTCATTGAAAGACCGATATCAGCGAAGAAGACGGGGATGAAGACAGAGTAGCCGATTGCGGAAACAGAAGAGTGAACTTCTTTGTATTGTGGTGTTTGACGAATTGCTAAACCACCGAAAAATGCACCAACAACAGCTGAAAGACCAACAAAATCAGCGGCCCAAGCCATGGTTAAGGCTAAAACCAATGAACCGATAACGACGGAATAGTCAACGTCGATTTTTTCAGAAGCTTTCATAAAGTATGGCGCAACAAATTTAAAAATCAGCCAAACAACTACGAAGTAAACTACTTCAATCAAGATATTAAGCAAAAAGTTATTAGTTAAGCCGCTCTTGCCACCTTCATGACTGAATGTAGTGAATAGACTCAGAACAACCACGGCTAAGATATCGTCAACTACGGCAGCACCTAAAATGGCTGTGCCGGCACGGGTGTGCAGTTGGTGTGCTTCTTGCAGCACCACAACGGAGATAGAAACGCTAGTTGCTGCAAAGACAATCCCGATAAAGAGTGCTTCAAGAGGGCGCATGCCAAAGAAGTAACTGGCTAAGCCCATGAAAACAACGGGTAGGATAACGCCGACTGTGGCGACAGTAAAGCTTAGCTTGAAGTATTTTTTTAATAAATCTAGATCGCTCTCAAGCCCAGCTAAGAACATCAGCAGAATAACCCCGAACTCGGAGAATAGACTGATGATATCATTTGGCTTAACCCAATTTAAGATAGCTGGTCCCAGTAAAATTCCTGATAATAGTTGTCCAATAACTGCAGGCATATTGAAGCGGGCGAATAATTGCCCCAGCAAAACTGTAGTTAAGAGGATTAAGATAAGTTGTCCTAAAAAATGCATATTTTCCCCTTCTGTAAAAAAACAAAAAACTTTCAAGTGCTTCCTGACCCAAAGAAGCGAATCTTGAAAGTTTTTATTGTGATAAAAACCCAACCACTAAAAATTATTTAGTTGAGTATAATTTTAATAGTTTTTTAACTTAGATGCAAATAGATCTAATATTTAAATTTAGAATCAAAACGTTTATCGGGTAAATCGATGAAGTATTTGTGTCCACCAAGATTTCCTTTCGTTCGATTGTAAAGTTCAATTAAAATATGATAAGTCAATACGTAGCCAGTACAAATAAGTGCAAATAGTATGAAGTAAGCAAATAGGTTTAGACAGAGCAGCACAATGCTAAAGCTAGTCAAGATGATAGTTATAGCAGCTACTAAAATATAAAATCTTTTCCAATTGTTAAATGCAATATGCAGAATAACTAGGATATTTTCTGCAAGACGACTAGCAAAATAAAGACCACTAATGAAACAGATACCAATGCAAAAAGCGATAAAGCTCTGGTGTCTCAAATAGGCTAAAATAGCTGTATTGATTAATGCAAGTACTGTAGAAATAGTCATGGCAAGATAGACCATTTTATCTCGAGCATGGGTTATTAGTAATTCACGATCAAACATGATTCGATCTGCTACCCAATTATATTCATCGATAAAATAATAAAAATTAGCAATAAATCCTAATTCCGTAAAAAATAATAAAAAACCATGCATGATAAGAGAGAAAACTAGGATTAATACACCTAAAATACCTAGCCAGGGAAGGATGCTAGAAATTCGCCGTGAACGAATAAATTTTTTCGTATTGTTCATCAAATCATCCTTCCAATATAATTTATAATTATTTATTCATAATCTCATTTGTTGATCATGATTATACTATGATTTTGTTGAAATACAAGTAATGCATAAAAAAAGCTCCAGAACCAAATCGATTCTGGAGCTTCTTCACATCTAATTTATTTTTCTTCCAAACCAAATTGCTTATCACTTGGCTTAGTCTTAGCAAGTAAACCTAAGCTGATCGTAATCATGTCGACTACTTCTTGCAAAATAGCGCCCCAGAAGGCTGGGATAACACCAGTGAAGGCAATCAATTCAATGATAATAACGACACCAATTGCAGTTAAAACATCGATATTAGCAACCTTCATTGTGTGTTTAGAAATAGCGACTGCATCGTTAACTTTAGAAATATCGTTAACCATGATAACAGCATCGGCACTTTCACTGGCAGCAGTAGCACCTTTAGCCCCCATGGCAATACCAACATCTGCGGCAGTTAAACTAGGCGCGTCGTTAACACCATCACCAGTCATAACGACAGGACGAAGATCCTTAGGTACATCTTTGATAGCTTGAATTTTTTGTGATGGCAAAAGTTCTGAGCGAACATCAGTAATACCAGCTTCTTTAGCAACTTTTTCAGCAACTTGCTTGTGGTCACCGGTAAGCATCATGATGTCCTCGGCACCTTGACGACGAAGACGAGCGATAGTCTCAGGACTTTCAGGACGCATCTTGTCTTTCAAGGTAATATAACCTGCGAATTTACCGTTGATTGAAATGTAGACGGCAGTTGAAGTAACATCTAATTTTTCATCATCTGGAGCAACGAAAGATAATTTACCTACCTTAACGTGCTTGCCGTCAACATCGCCTTCGACCCCTTGAGCAGTCGTTTCTTTCAAGTTAGTAACTGCATGAATCCAATCCTTATTAGTAGCTTTAACTAAGGAACTGGCAATAACGTGGCTTGATTGTTGTTCAACACTAGCAGCTAAGCTTTGTAATTCTTTTTGATCAACTGAATCATCAGCAGCTACCACTTGGTCAACGATCAATTGGTTTTCAGTCAAGGTACCGGTTTTATCGAAGGCAAAAGTCTTAGCTTTGGCCAACTTTTCAAGTGTTGGACCTGACTTAACGATGATATGGTGAGCTGACATTGAGCTCATTCCTGATACCAAGGCAACAGGAGCTGCAATTAGCAATGGACATGGAGAAGCAACAACCATAACTTCCGCGAATCTTGTTGCATCCCCAGAAACGATCCAAGCAGCACCACCGATAATTAATGAAATGATAGTAAATGGAATGGCATACCGGTCAGCCATCTTAACGAACTTAGCAGGTTGAGCTTGTGAAGACTTAACTAACGCAACAATAGACTGATATTCTGAGTCCTTAGCAGCCTTAGTTACCTTCATCTCTACCGCCACATCACCGTTCACTGAACCGGACATTAAGTCGTCGCCAGGGTTCTTGGTCACAGGAACTGATTCACCAGTTAATGAAGATTGGTCGAAGCTTGAAGTGCCCTTAACGATTTGACCATCGACAGGAACTTGTTGACCTGGCTTGATCAAAACAGTATTACCGACCTGCAGGTCATCAACCTTAACTTCGGTGATCTTCCCGTCAACTAACTTGTTGGCGATACGTGGCGTTTTATCAAGCAAGGCACGTAATTCCTTGTTGGCTTGACCAGTTGCGTAATCTTCCAGCGTTTCACCACCGGTCATCATTACCAAAATCATCCATTCAGCCCATACATCACCAATCAATATGGTAGAAACAACAGCGATAACAGCCAGGATGTCTACGCCGTAACGGCCTGTCTTCCAATCGTGGAAAATTTCCAATAGTAAAGAAATTGCCATCAAGATACCAATGATATCAATAATGATGGCATGAACTGGAAATTGAAGATTCCCGATTGAGAAGAGGCTCTTTGAATGCAATGCAAATTGGCTAATTAATCCAACTGCACCAGCAATCAAAACGACAATAAACTTCCATTGACGTTTTAAATTTTTCATAATTGCCCTCCCAAAAATACAAACATATCTGTCTACCGCTTAATTCTAACATTCTTTATTGGTCTGGACACATTTTTGCTCAATAAATGTTGGAGTTAAAAAAAGCAGCCTTAAAGGCTGCTTGGAGGTTATTTTATTCGTTTTGTTTCGTAGTGTTTGTCATAAGTGTGAACTACATAGTTAAATGCCTTAATCCATTCGCGTCTAGTAAGTAGTCCCTGAAACACGCCGCGATCATCAACAACGGGCAAGAAAGCATTATTGATTAACAGATGCAGTTGCGTTTCTAGGGTAGTTTCAATGAAGTTTATTTTATCAAACTTAGTTTGCATTACATCTTCGACCTTTAATTTATCCAAAGGGGCAGTGGAGATCTCATCAGTCGTCAGCATCTTGTCCGTAATCATTGCCAAACTAAGCAGGCCAACGACTCGTTTTTCTTTGTCTAAAACTGGAATTTTTGAATATTTAACCTTAGTCAAAATCAAAAAGGCATGATAAAGAGGATTGTCTGCTTGGACAAAGGCAATTCGGCTAGCAGGGATTAAAAATGAACCAGATTTTTCTTCTATTAAATGTTTGATTGATGGTGAAAACATAGCGGCACCTCATTTCTACCTTAATTATACAGAAAAAAGTGCTGAAAAAGGAAAAGGCCCGCAAGTTTTTGCGGACCTTATTAGTTTCATCTACTTTGGAGGAGTAAGAATGAATGAAATAAAAAAGTGGGAGTATTGTAGCAAGTTTCTACCACCTTGCTACGATTTATATAATACTGGGTAAATGTGAAGTAAAAATGTTCAAATTATTATGAAAAGGTAAAGATTTACTTGAGAAGAAATTAAGACATAAGAAAAGCTCACGCAACGCACGTGAGCCGAAAGGGATAGATATGAAATTGACTAATTGGAGTAAGTCAATTCTTTTTATTTTCATTATTTACTTGGAGGAGTATGAATGAAAAACAAAAAAGTTGAGTTGTAGTAGAGGAATTGTTCTCCCTCACTACACTTAATAGTATAACCTTAATTTGTGAAAAAAGTGTGACGAATGTGCTTTATTTGCAAAAAAATTATCTTTTTAGTAAAAATTGCTTATAGCAAAGGGCTAAAAGCAAAAAAATAATTATTTTTCGCTATAATTAGGTGCATAGCAAAACAAAAATGAGAAAGGAGTAATCTTTTGAAGAAGTTTGGTAAAAGAATCTTGCGCTTCTTTTTAGTGCTTCTTCTTTTAGCAGGAGTTGGAACAGGAGGCTATTTCGGTTACCAATGGTGGCAGAAGCAGGAGATGATTCGGCAACGGCCAAAGGAAAAACTTGCTAAAGATGGGACAAATACTAGTCCTGCTTGGCATAATTTCTCTAATTATCAAAAGGCATTGCGTGAAAAATATTCCTTTATTAATAAGGTATCTAACTACGTTCCACCACGCACGTGGGATGGAAAAGACTTTGTTTTACCAGGACTGCTGGCGACCAAAAGCTATGATTTTAAAACTAAAAAGGTAAATACAGCTACTGCGATGACACCGCAAGGGATTACTATAGCTGGTAAGTATATTTTGTTAACCGCCTATGATGGGGAACACGAACATGCTTCAGTCGTCTATGTTTTGGACAAAAAGACTGGTAAATATCTCAAGACAATTCAAGTAGCAGGGCGGCCGCACTTAGGTGGCATTGCTTATGATCCGGTTGCTAAAAATATTTGGGTAACTGGATCAATGGGAAGGTCATCGGCGCTAGCTGCTTTTTCGATGGCGGAATTAAAGTCTTACAAAGCCGGTAGCCAAATACCGATTAAATATAAGTATCAAATTGCGATTCCAGCGGTTGAAAAAGCCTCAACTGTAACCTATTATGATGGTCAACTGTTCGTAGGCTTCTTTAACATGTATGGTCGCGGCAAGGTTGCAGCTTATACAATTGCACGTAGCGGTAAAAATCGCGGCTCGATTACTAATAATGAAGTTAAATCCGTTACAGGAACGCTACGCTGGTCCGATCCAACTGGTGAAACGTCAATGGATAAGCAAATTCAGGGGATTGCTATTTATCAAAATAAGATCTTTTTGAGTCAATCTTATGGTAGTGGTGATTCAAAGCTTTATGTTTTTCCCACCTCAGCTTTGAATGCTCTGGACGAAAAAAATGCGGAGTTGGTGATTACCATGCCACCGTATTTAGAACAAATTACTGCTTATAAAGGTCAACTGCTTTGTGTATTTGAATCTGGGTCAAAGATCTATGCTAGACCAGAGATCGTCGTTATGGACCGTATTTTATCGATGAATATAAATGCATTGTTTGGTAACTAATCAAGAAAGGAACAAATAAAGAAAAATGAAGATTGACTACCGGAAAAGAGAGATTTTTCTTTTACGTTTTTCAGGCTGGTTTTGCTTATTTCCAGCAACAACGTATTTGTATTTGTGGCAAAGCACGCATTTAGTCTTTTGTTTAGGCGAAGTAGTTATCATTGCATTATTTGCGGCATTTTTGTTGGCAACCGCGAAAAGTGAGATGTGGGCTAAACCACAAAATGTAATGCGTTTGATGATTTTTGCATTAATTTTTGTGGCAATTATTATCTTTATTCCATTATTTTTTGCTTATCGGGATTGCAAGAGACAACAGTAAAGAAAACGCATTCGCAATTTGAAACAAATAACTGAAGATTTAAGAAAAAGTTTAAATTTGTTAAAATATAAGCTGTTAGTGCATTTGTTGCCACTATTTGTAGTAATATAGGGCAAAAGCAAAAGTAAGATTACCTAAGGGAGAAAAAATGAATAAAAAGACGAAGGTTGATTCTCGAGGCAAACGTATTGGTATGTTTGTTTTGAAAACAATTGTTTATTTTGGAATCCTGATGGCTCTTATCTATTTATATGAATATAGTGGACTAACATCTGTTCACTTCATTTATAATGAATTTTAAGGTAGGTGCTATCACATGATTCAAGATGTTATTAAGAAAATTGATGAGATCGCCGCAAACGAACCAGATCGTGTTGTTTACGACTATCTCGGTGAAACTAATACATATGGTGACCTTAAAAAGCGTTCAAATGCGTGGGCACATAAAATTGCTAGCTTAGATATTCCAGAGCATGCTCCAATTATGATTTGGGGCGGACAAACTTTTGAAATGATTGCTAGTTTTCTTGGTTGTGTTAAGTCAGGTCACGCTTATATTCCAATTGCTAGCTATTCTAATGCAGAACGTTTAACGATGATTCAAGACGTTTCTAAGTCACCACTAGTTTTGGAAATTGATCCGTTACCAGAAGTTGATTTAACTGATGTTAAGGTTCTTAAGGCTAGCGAAGTTGAAGACGGCAATTTTGAAGTTGACGAGAAGAACTTCGTTGAAGGTGATGACAACTACTACATTATCTTTACATCAGGTACCACTGGTAAGCCTAAGGGTGTACAAATTAGTCACGACAATTTGCTTAGTTTCGTTAACTGGGAGTTGTCAGACTTTAATTTGCCAGAACATCCAAGTTTCTTGGCACAAGCACCTTACTCATTTGATTTGTCAGTAATGAGTCTTTATCCAGCACTTGTTTCTGCTGGTAAGTTGGTAGTTTTGCCTCATGATGTTACTCAAAACTTTGGTAAATTATTCCAAACTTTGCCAAAGATGCAGTTCAATGTTTGGGTATCAACTCCGTCATTTGCACAGATGTGCTTCTTGGACAAGACTTTTGATGCAGAACACCATCCAGACTTAAGTCATTTCTTGTTTTGTGGTGAAGAATTGCCACACAGTGAAGCTGAGATGCTTAAGAAGAAGTTCCCAGATAGTCATATTTTCAACACCTATGGTCCAACTGAAACAACAGTTGCTGTTACTCAAGTTGAAATTACTGATGAAGTTCTTAAAAAGTATGACCGTTTGCCAATCGGTAAGGTTAAAGAAGACACTAAGATTACAATTGATACTTCTAAGGGTGATAAGCCTGGCGAAGGTGAAATTATCATTAGTGGTCCTAGTGTTTCTAAAGGATATATGAACAATCCTGAAAAGACTGAAGCTGCCTTTTTCCATGAAGATGGTGCTGAGTATCGTAGCTACCGGAGTGGGGATGCTGGTTTCTTTGATGGCGATATGCTATTTTACCGCGGTCGAATTGACTTCCAGATTAAGTTTAACGGCTATAGAATCGAACTTGAGGAAATTAATTTCTACTTAACAAAGAACAAGTTGGTTCGTTATGGCGTTGCGGCTCCTAAGTACAATAAGGATCATACCGTTAAGCAGATCGTTGCCGAAATCGAATTAAAAGAAGGCGTTCGTCGTCAATACTCTGATGCCACTTTAACCAAGATGATTCGTGAGGATCTAGCTAAGAACGTCATGCCTTACATGATTCCACAACGTTATGTCTACCAAGATGCGTTACCAATTTCGCAAAACGGCAAGGTAGATATTAAGGCGGTAATTAAGGAGGTTAATAAGTAGTGAATTTTAATTTCATTAACTTACAGCCTTATTCCAACCCGCAATACTTTGTCTATTTGATGATCGCTTTAATTCCGATTATCGTTGGGCTTTATTACGGTCATCGACTCAAGACATATGAAGCAATTTTTTCAATTGTTTTCTTGTTCTTGATTTTTGATGGTGATCACTGGGAGCAAGGGGTTAACCTGTTAATCTGGTTGGTTTACGAATTTGCCTTAACCTTTGCTTATCAGTATTATCGTCACCACGGTAAAAATAAGACTTGGATCTTTAGTTTGGCTGTGATTTTGGCAATTATTCCATTAGCCGCAGTTAAATATTTGACCGCTTTTCCTGATAACTCAATTGGCTTTGTCATTGGTTTCTTGGGAATCTCATACGTAACCTTTAAGACAGTACAAGTTATTATGGAAATGCGTGATGGGGCAATTAAGAAGGTAGATCCGATTACTTATGCAAGGTTCTTACTCTTCTTCCCAACTATTTCTTCAGGTCCTATTGACCGTTACCGTAGATTTAAAAAAGATTATGATAAGGTACCTACACGTGATGCATATATTACTGATCTGCAATATGCGGTTAGATACTTGTTCCAAGGCTTTTTATATAAATTCATTATTGGCTGGTTCTTTGGTACTTATTGGTTACCAAAGATCAGTGCCGCTGCTTTAGTCGTTGGGAATGCAAACGGTGGTTTGAAGCTTTCATGGTGGGTACTTGCTTACATGTATTGTTACAGCATGTACTTGTTCTTTGACTTTGCAGGTTATTCATTATTTGCCGTATCAATTTCATACTTCATGGGTATTCATACCCCAATGAACTTCAATAAGCCATTTATTTCTAAGAACATTAAAGATTTCTGGAATCGTTGGCATATGACTTTGTCATTCTGGTTCCGTGACTACATCTATATGCGATTCTCTTTCTTTGCAATGAAGAAAAAATTGTTTAAGAATCGAATTAGATTGTCACAAGTTTCTTACTTCCTGTTGTTCTTAATCCAGGGTTTCTGGCACGGCTTAACGTGGTATTATATTGTTTATGGTATCTTCCACGCTTCAGCTATTTGTATCAACGATATGTGGCTTAGATTTAAGGGAAAGCATAAGAAGCAAATTCCATCTAACAAGTTTACTGAATGGTTCGCCATTTTCTTAACCTTTAACGTAGTTTGCTTCAGTTTCTTGATTTTCTCAGGATTTCTTAGTCAACTATGGTTCGGTTGGAAATAAGCTTATATAATATGGAATGATATTAATTAAGTATTTGTGTTGAATAGAGGTATTAATTATGGACACTAAACAAGGCGTATTAGACATTTTAAACGATTTAACTGGTGAAGATTTATCAGATCAAATGGATGAAAACATCTTTGACAATGGTTTGATGGACTCAATGGCAAGTGTACAAATGCTTTTGAGCTTACAAGAAAAGTTTGATATTGATGTTCCCGTTTCAGAATTCAAGCGTGCTGAATGGGATACTCCAAACAAGATTGTGGCAAAGGTGGACAGCTTAGAAAATGAGTAATAAACGCCGGCTGTGGCAAATCTTTGGCCCAGTTCTTTGCGCTTTTATCCTTTTGTTAGTTGTTTTCCTTATTCCTTGGGAAAGAACTTTTTCTAAGCAAACGATTTACGAGGCTGCAGCTTCACAAAACACAACTGTCTTCAAGGGCAGCACAATGAAGCAGGAAGCTTTTGAAGATGGCTACGTGCCATTCTATGGTTCAAGTGAGTTGTCAAGATTCGACCCACTTCACCCTAGTGTAATTGCGGAAAAGTATCATAGAAACTACCGTCCATTCTTATTAGGTGGACCGGGTAGTCAATCTTTGGCTCAGTTCTTGGGGATGCAAGGAACAGCTAAGCAGCTTAGAAACAAGAAGGCTGTTGTGATCATTTCACCACAATGGTTTACTAAGCGGGGTCAAGATCCTAATGCCTTTGCATTGTATTATTCACCATTGCAAGCATGTAATTTCTTGCTCAGTGCGAAAAATAATAAGACTGATCGTTATGCCGCTAAACGTCTGCTTGAAATGCCAAACGTAAAGGGCGAGATCAAGAATAGCCTTAAGCAAATTGCTCAAGGTAAGAAGCTAACTAGCTTTGAAAGATTTTATCTTGAAAATCGTCGCCGGACATTGGTTAACGAAGATAACTTCTTCAGTTCATTCCAATTGCGCGACCGAGTTGAGAAGATCCAAAAGAGAGCTAAGGTTTTACCTAACAAGTACTCTGTAGCTGCTTTGAATAAGGTGGCTGAAGAGCAAGCTGCAAGTCATACTAATAACAATAATCTTGGCATTGACAACACTTTCTTTAGAACTCGTTTGCCTAAGAAGGTATTGAAACGATTGAAGGGCAGTCAACGAGACTTTGATTATGTTCATTCAGTTGAATATGGTGATTTCCAGTTGATGTTGGAACAATTTGCTAAACAACATACCAATGTTTTATTCATTATTCCACCAATTAATGGTAAGTGGATGAAGTACACTGGTTTATCCAGCAAGATGTACCAAGAATCTGTTGCTAAGATGGAACACCAATTGACTAGCCAAGGCTTTGAAAATATTGCCGATCTATCAAGACGTGGCAATGAGAAGTACTTCATGCAAGATACTATTCACCTCGGCTGGAAAGGATGGGTAGCAGTTGATCAAGCTGTTCGTCCATTCATGAAGGAACCTAATAAGCGTTATGACTATGATATGTCTAACTACTTCTACTCCAAGAAGTGGCAAAACAAGGATAACGTTAAGCGAGTTGATTTAAGCAATAAAGACCGTTTAAAAGCGGAGTAGTGCGCCAGGCTATTGACCATGTGGGCGTTAAAGGCTCAGTTTTGGTAATAAATCATGGTAAAGTTTTGCTTAACTATGCGACAGACAATAAACCTGACACTAGCTATTTGATTAATTCGGTTCAAAAGTCGATGACGGCTGCAATGGTGATGCATGAGGTAGAGAAAGGAAAGTTGAAGCTTAGCGATAAACTTTCAAAATTCTACCCAAATGTAGATGGTGCTAGTTCAGTCAAGATTAGCAACTTAATTGATATGACATCAGGGCTGGATTTGAAAGCTGGTCAACAATTAGGTACGCCTGAGTTTATCTCTGATGAAGAGAATATCAAGCATGATGCACAATATACTGTGTTTGATGCTAGCAAATTAGGTAAGTGGCACTATACTTCAGTAAACTATATTTTCCTTTGTGGAATCTTGTCCAAGCTTGAGAAAAAGTCATACGAGCAATTGTTCCATGACATATATATCAAGCCACTGAATCTAACCCATAGTGAGTTCTTGTGGTCAGACAAGGCTAAGTTATTGGCTAGTCATTGGGTACCAGGCTATGAAATGCGTGAGGGTGAATATGTCAAAGTGAACCATGCTAAAGCCGTTAAGGATGCTCACAATGAGCTGGGTGCTGGTTCAATCGTAATGTCTAACGCAGATTTAGCTAAGACCATGCAGTATATTCTTGCTGGTAAGATTTTGACTAACAAGAGTAGAAAAGTTCTGTTCAAGGGTCAGGCTCCTAGCTATTACAATGGTGGACTTTATAATTTAAAGCATTATAAAGCTGCTAATGGTGCTGGTGAAGGGTATTATACCTTTATGCGGGCAACTAAAGATGGCCAGAACATGATCATTTTGCAGGATAATCATACTGCTTCTGGTGAGTTTAAAAAGATTAAAAAGAAGATCAATCGTGCAATGACGATGATGCTTGAATTTTAGTAATGAAGAAGACGAGGTTTAGACCTCGTCTTTTTTATCCGTAAATTTTGGTATCCATTCCGCTAATTCAACCCGTCTTTTTGCTTGTTTTTTAGGTAGTTGAATGCTAAAATCTATCATGTACCGTCGCTATTAGTAGTCATTTTCTCCGGTAGCGAAAATGTTATCTTCTATATGTGGTCAGAGTGGCGGTCAACACTGTGTGAGCCTAGTTCCGATGTTGGTGGAATTAGGCTTTTTTGATGTCCTTTTAATTGATTCTGCCCTGATTTTAGGCGACAATACTCATGATTAGAAAAGTGAGGAGGAGAGAAAATGGCTACTACAAGAAAAGAATTAAAAGAACAAGCTAGAGACCAGTTACGTGGTAACTGGGGCTGGGCAGTTTTGCTGTCATTTGTTGGCTGGCTAATCGTTTATATTTTGACCGATATCGAAAACTTTTTTGAAAAGGGCGAAGATATCGTGTACGGTATTGTCCGCCGCTTCGGTAACAATGCTGAATTGATGTACCTAGACAAAGTAAGAGTTAATCCTTTTGCATGGCTGATTACTTTGGTAGTTTCAGTTGCAATTGGTTTAATCACATGGGGTGTAATTTATACTATCTTGCATTTTAGAGATAGTGGTACTAAGGAAAATGTTCTTTCAGGTATCTTTAGTCCATTTACCAGAAACTTTAAGAGTAACTTTTTAACTTATATTTTGTATGAAATTTTTCTTATTTTGTGGACTTGGTTACTGATTATTCCAGGGCTGATCAAGGCTTATTCATATGCAATGACACCATATATCTTGCGTGACATGCTAGATAGTGGTCATGAGCCGACTGCCACAGAAGCTATCAGTGCCAGCCGTAAGTTGATGGATGGCCATAAGATGGACTTGTTTATTTTTGATTTAAGTTTCATCGGCTGGTGGCTACTTGGTATTATTTCCTGCGGGATCGGTTTATTGTGGGTTAACCCATATTACCGTCAAGCTAAGGCTAACTTCTACCGTAACTTAGCTGGTGAACAATTCGCCAAGTAAAAAATTGGATAAAATAAAATGCATCAGGTAATTTCTACCTGGTGCATTTTTTGATGACTTATTTTGCCTTTTTAGTAAAGGTTAGCTGATCTAATGTATTGATTCTTGGCAATCTTGTAGTATTTCTTACCATTGATAGTTTTCTTCTTGCCATGGGTAGTGATAGAAGTGCCCTTCTTAATAGTCTTGCCTGTACGGTGACCAGCCTTGTTGTATACATGAGCCTTCTTCTTTAATACGCGAGCCTTCTTAGGTGCTTGAGAAACAGCGCTACCTGATGAAGTAAGAGGTAAAACGTTAATGTTACCGTCAACGTTAAGACCACGCCAGTTGTCAGTAAATTGCCAAATTGAAACACCCTTCATTGATGGGAAGTAGTCAAAGTTAGGATTGTCTACTCGACCTGAAACAGCGTATGCAGCAACCCATAATGAGTTAGGGAATTTGTTAACAACAGAGTTAGTGTTAATGTTGTTTCTTAAAACTGATGAACTAGCGTAAAGAAGTGGCTTGTAACCAGCAGCTTTAACCTTGCTCATGAAGGCATTAATTGCATTAGCAGTAGGATTCTTACCACCATAGATATTGTTGCCGTCACCTGACTCATAGTCACATGCAAGGTATGAGCCAGCACCAAGACCAACAGCCTTAGCTGATGCGATTGCGTAGTTGGCTTCATTTTTAGCAGCAGCGCTATTAGCAGAAAATGTAGCAAAGTGGTAGCCCATTGGCATCATATTCTTAGCGCGGGCACTAGCGATTTGAGCACTAGCCTTAGGATTTCTGTAGCTGGTACCTTCACTTACTTTAACAACAGCAAACTTAGCACCGCTTTTAGCGTGAGCTGAAAGATCAGCACTTTGGTAACTAGCAACATCGATTCCGAGTGAGCGAGCAGCAACTGAAGTGGTAGAAGCTTGGACATGTGCTTGTGGTTGCACGATTGCAGCTGCGGCAACGCCAGTAGTTGAAAGCATAGCAACATAAGCTAATTTAGTGATAATCTTTTTCTTGAATGACAACTTAATTCCCCCGATGAATATTCTTAATACATTATTATTTTTGTCTAATTATGACCTTTAACAGAAACATTTTAAGGATAATAATTAAAGAAGGTTAGGTCAAGGGGTCTAACGTAAAATTAAAGGCTGGGTAACAATATAGTAAATAATGTAACTGATTTGTATTATTAGAGCTGAAAAATTTGTTAAAAAAGGGTAACTAGTTGGTACATATTTCCCACAAAGTTATAAAATCCACGTATAATAAGAAGGCACAATGAGAAACTAACGTAGATTTGAGGCTATTCTATTGAATAAAAAAATCCTATCCGGTTCATTTTGGCTATCGTTTGGTAGCATTGTATCTAGAATTCTCGGGGTTGTTTATTTGATTCCTTGGCTAATTATGCTGGGAAGCTACCACAACCAATTAAACGCACAGGCGCTGTTCAATTCGTCATATACGCCGTATGCGCTGTTTTTATCAATTGGGACGGCAGGACTTCCTTCAGTTATTGCCCGGGAAGTATCGCAATTAAATTCGCAAAATAGATATAAAGACAGTTTGTACATTACCAAATTAGGCTTCGCTATTATGCTGGTCATGGGAATAGCGTGTGGTATTTTGCTTTATGTGACGGCACCAATGATTGCCAAAAATAGTCCAGTGGATTCAGTGGCTAGTGCAACAATTTCTATTCGAGTATTAGTGCCAGCCGTAGTAATTCTGCCATCAATGAGTATGGTTCGAGGCTGGTTTCAGGGAAATAATGATATGAAGCCATATGGGATTTCCCAATTATGGGAACAATTTGCTCGAATTTTGTTTATTTTGCTGGCTACTTTGTTGATTATTGAAGTCTTCCATCATGATTACGTAACGGCGGTTTATTTCAGTGTGTTTGGCGCCTGTGTTGGTGCTATAGCTAGTTACCTGTATCTTTTTGCATATATGCGCAAGCAGTGGGGACATTACCGAGAATTAATTGAAAATAGCGAGCCCAGAGCACTTAATAATGTTTCTCGTAGTTTGCTTAACTTATGGTATGCCTCAATTCCGTTTGTTTTGCTGGGATCGTTCATTACTGTTACGCAATTAGTTGATCAACTTTTGTTTAAACAAATCCTGATTAGCTTCAGTCATATGAGTAAAAGCTATGTTAGTTACTTGTACACAATTTTCTCGGCTAATCCAAGCAAGATTACCACGGTGATTATTTCACTTGCGACAGCCGTTTCTGAGACTAGTCTGCCGCTTTTAGCAGGGCTTAAGTATAAGGCTAATGATAGTCAAGAAAGCATTAGAAAGCTGCTTTTAGAGAACTATAGACTACTATTATTTGTCTTGCTTCCTGTTGTTGCACTTGGTGCTTTTGCGGCTTCTCCAATTTATACGGTCTTGTTCTCACACGATAGTTTAGGTGCGTATTATTTGGTTGAAAATATTGTTCAAAGTTTGTTTGCTGGTTTGGTGATGAATTCATTAACACTGCTTTTAGCTTTAAACATGAACAAACTGGCTGTGATCTATATGGTTGAAGGTGTCTTAGTAAAAATAATTCTGCAAGTACCGATGACTATGTTCATGAATGCAGATGGTGCAATTCTTTCAACTGATATTTCGTTCTTACTGGTAATTTGGCTCAGTTATCACAAGCTTAATAAGACATATGGCGTTAAGATGGGGAGTTTGTTGCCGATCATTGTTTCAAACGAGATTTACATTATCCTGCTCTTTGTTTACCAAATTTTATTTGGCTATCGTTTCAACTACTTAGGCCGTGTTGGTAGTTTTGGTTATTTAGCAATCTTCGGTTTAGTCTTTTTAGGCATTTATGTTTTGCTGGCTAATTGGATGAAAACTTCGGAGACGATTTTTGGTAAAAAGATAGGTTATCGATATTATCGGTATAAGCATTTTGAGTAAAGAAATTATCAATTAGTTGTTTTTATAATAAATTATCTTGTAATGAATACTAAAAGCCACCTGCTGTCAAAACAGATGGCTTTTTCCATGATTAGTTATGTTCTAATAATTTCGATTAATATCACCCATGCTGGAACGCATTGCTTCATCAATATACTTAGAAGCTTCGTTATCAGCTTTATTCAGGGCGTCTTGAACATCTTTGTAGTTCATTTGATTAACAAGGTAGAATCTCAAGGCCTTGTTAACTAACTTATTGAAATCAACATTATTAATTTCATCATATTTTTCGATTAATTTATTAACATCACTGTTTAATTCAAAGTGCTTTCTTGGCATGTTTTTTCCACCCTTTTCTATAGTGATTATTATAGCATAACAGCGCTTAATCAATGGAGGACAAGGCATCTAGCATGTTGATTCGCTTGATCTTGTGATGGACAACAATTGCTAAAATAGCGGTGATAATAGCGGGAATTAGCGCAGAGAAGACGAAGTTCAACGGGTACATATTCGGATCGAACATCGCGACATCTGGTGGCAAACTAGTGATAATAAAGTGGTGTAGCCACCACCCAAAGCCAAAGCCTACGATAATTCCTAGTGCCGATAAGATGATTGTTTCGCGATAAATGTACATCGTTGTTTCATTATCGTAAAATCCTAGCACTTTGATGGTCGATAATTCGCGAATTCTTTCAGCGACATTGATATTAGTTAAGTTATAGATGACTACTAAGGCCAACATCCCTGAAATTAAAATTAGGATTAGAATGACTTCATTTAGACTACCAGTGAAACTGCTCAGCAATTTTCTATTTGATGAAGTTGAGACAACCGTTTCGATTGCGCCTGTTTTGATCATTTTTTGACTAATATGGCTGATATTTCCTGGGGAATGTTTGGCCATGGTTACTAAATAAGCATTAGTAGTAAATTTTTTGCCAGTTGCTTTGGCATATTCAGCTGGGCTCATAAAGATATAGTGACCGAGATACATTTCGCAGATTCCACTAACTTTGAACTTAAGTAGTTTCCCATGTTCATTTTTTAAGGAAATTGTTGAACCTTTATGAGCGTGCAAGATAGTAGCTAATTTTTCTGAAATGACTACACCATTATTTGACAAAACAAGTTTTTTCTTGCTTTGACGTTCTTGCAAATTGATAGATTTGCTAAAGTTTTTAGTTGATTGTGGCGCAATTAGCATTACATTTTCAGTTGCTCCAGTGCTATCAAGGTGTTTAGTCAATTGTTGATATTGTACAGCAGTAGTTTGCGTAACATCATGGCTGGTAAAAATTTTGTTTAATTTTTGTCGCTCAGTCGTGTTAACATGGCGATTTTTCAAAGCGATGACATCATTTTTTTGTACTTCAGAATATTGAATATTGCCAATTCCGTGTAGTGAATCACGAATACCAAATCCCATTACTAGTAATCCAGTACAACCAGCAACGCCTAGGATGGTCATCAGCATTCTGCTCTTATAATGGAAAATATTGCGGGCTGCTACCTTAGCTGAAAAGCTCATGTGCTTCCATAAAAATGGAATATATTCTAGTAAAATACGTGAACCATTTTTAGGTGGTTTAGGTAAAAGTAAAGCTGAAGGCTGTTCACGCAGAGTTTGAGCTAAAGTAATCATTGAAACGACGGTTGTTGCAAGTAGTGCAATCGTCAATGAAATTAATAGTGGTCCCCAAGCAAAATTCAGCTGGTAATCAGTTCCTAAGGTTGAGCTAGCTAAATAGGCCTTGATGATTAAGTTAGGCAAAAAGGTGTAACCTAAGCTAGCCCCCAGAATAACACCTAAAATTGCAGCTGAGGTGCTATAGAGCAAGAACTTAATGGCAATTGCTCCATTACCATAGCCTAGTGCTTTTAGCGTACCAATATTAGTCCGTTCTTCTTCAACAAAACGCATCATTGTAGTTAAGCTGACCAAAGCCGCTACAGCAAACAAGAAAACAGGAAAGACATTAGCCAAAACTTCAACTCGTTCAGAATCTGCTCGATAAGAAGCATAACCCTGACTTTCTTCACGGCTGTTGATTACGTAGTTAGGATAAGCAATTTTAAGCTTGTTTTGTGGTACTTTAATTTGCGCCGGGTTAACTACGATGCCACGTTTAAGTAATTGTTTAGCTGTAGCTTGCCGATATTGCTTTTGATACATGGCCCGATATTTGTCATATTTGTCGGCTCGATTTTGGTTTAAAGCAGTTTGCAATTTGGTTTGATCGTTATAAACACGGTTGCGGTAAGCTATGCTAAAGGGACTTAAATTGGCGGTATTTTTGAAAATGATTCGGGCAATTTGATAAACTGGTGCGGCGAAGGCGTTATGATTAGCAACCGCAATTCCAGTTAAATGGCCACTGCCAATGTTGGTTTGACCGATTTGATTTTTATCTAAGAACTCACTAGTTTTGACGAAGCCAACAATCTTGTAAGTCTTATTTTTTAAAATGCCAGGTTTATTAAAAGTAATGTTTTGCCCCAAGCGATATTTTTTCTGCAATAAATATGACAGTGCAATCTCTGTTTTATTCTTAGGAAAATGACCTTTAATCAATTCATAACTTGAAAGATTATCTGATTGAGAAAAGATGCGGAGCGTATCAGGTTGATTTTTAATTTTAACATCTTGAAAATAGCCGAAGGTAGCTTCTTTTACTTCCGGTAAATTCTGAATAGTAAGGCGATCAGTTGAATTAATGCCATAGTTTGAAGTGACGGTGACGTCAGCTAGGTTATGTTTAGCAAAAAAGTCTGCTCCTGTTGCTCGCATATCAGGACCAGCCATTTTTAAGCCTGTAAAAGCAAAAGTCCCCAGTGCAATTAATAGAATAATGGCGATATAACGGCCAAGTGAATGAATGATTGCTTGCCAAGCATCTTTCCATAGAATAGTTTTTTGCATGTCGCCCACCTACCATTCAATTGTACTGATGTCAGCGGGATGTAGATTATGCTGGACTTTTTGAATACTTCCATCGTGAATACGGATGACCTTATCAGCAATTGGGGCAATAGCGGCGTTATGAGTTACAATCAAGACCGTCGAGCCATTTTGCCGGCTCATATTTTGCAAAATTTTTAAGATTCGTTTGCCTGTTTTATAGTCAAGGGCACCGGTGGGCTCATCGCACAAAAGTAAGGCTGGCTTTTTAGCGATGGCTCGGGCAATTGCCACACGTTGCTGCTCACCGCCTGATAGTTGAGCGGGAAAATTGTTTTCTCGCCGCCCAAGGTCAACATACTGCAAGGCATCAGCGGCGCTCATCGCATCGGGGACAATTTGAGCAGCTAATTCAACGTTTTCTTTTGCTGTTAAGTTGGAAATCAAATTATAAAATTGAAAAACAAAGCCAACGTCGTTGCGCCGATAGGTAGTTAATTCTTTAGCGTTATATTTTGCAATATTTTTCCCCGCTACAATTACATCGCCACTTGTATTTGGCTCCATTCCGCCTAAAATATTAAGCAAAGTAGATTTTCCAGCTCCTGATGAGCCGAGAATAATGACTAGTTCGCCTTTATCGATAGAAAAAGTAATGTTCTTATTGGCATAGATGGTTGTGTCACCAGATTGGTAAATTTTAGTATTATTTTTTAAGTTAATGTAAGCCATCATAATCAGCTTTCTAGTATAGATGTATAATTAATAATTGTTTTAATTAACTTTATTCAATCATATTTATAATAAATAGGTAAAGGAAATACCATGGTAAACAGAATCACAAATATCTTTCTTAAACTAAGAAGATTGGCAATCTTTAGAATTTTTCAGCGAACGTTGGTTATGCTGATGCCGATCGCGGTAATTGGGGCATATTTTAAGTTGTTCAGAGATGCCGTTTTTTCGCCCGATAGTTTTATTTACAATATTTTTAATTTTGATATCACTTTGCCAGATCGTTTTTGGTATGCGGGAGCATTTGTCAGTCGGGGGATGGTTCGGGTAACCTTCGGCTTATTTGGTATTTATGCGGCTTATTTTGCGGCACGTTATACTGCGCGTTTATACCGTAAAGATTCAACCATGGCCGGGATGACGGCTGTCATCGTTATCATGTTTTGTGCTTATGCCAATAATTTAGCTAATAATGCCAGCGATCATTCACCATTTTCTTCCAGTGTTTTAAAAATTAATGCTGTCTTGCTGGCCTTGTTAATTGGCTATGGTGTAGGGCAAATTTTTCATTGGCTAGGAAAGGAACACAAGCCAGTCGATTTTGAACATGCCGCTAGAATTAAGGAAAGAGCCTGGAATGCGTTTATCCCGACAATATTTGCAATTTTTTGTGGGATAGTTCTGGGGATTATAATTTATGAATTTCAAATCAAATTCTTGAATTCTAGTACTTTTAAAGGCCTAGTTACTCAAATACAGGAATCAAATAATATTTTGTTAATAGCTTTACTGACTATCCCAGTCTTTTTACTTAGCTGGATGGGAATAGGTTATCCTCTAGCTTCTTTGTCAACTACTTCTAATAGTATTTCAGCAGCAGCTAACTTAAATTTTGCCTTAAAACATGGGAGTGCTTGGAATGTACCATATAAGTATTTGGGTAGTTCTTTGTTTTATCCTTATGCAGAAATGGGTGGTGCGAGTATTGTTTTAGCGATGATTGTAATTATCCTAATTTATAGTAAAACTAAGGACAGTGAAAATATTGCCAAGGTTAACCTGCTTCCAGCAGCTTTTGGCTCAACTGGAGGCATGATGGTCGGGATGCCGATTATTTTAAATCCATTGTTACTGCCAGCGATTGTGATTATTCCAATTATTAATATTCTACTAGCCGCTGGAGCAATTTTTTGCCATTTAATTCAACCTTGTGCTTACCCCGTTTTAAGTGGGACACCAGGAATTTTGGTCTCTTTCTTTGGTTCTAATGGTGACTGGAGCAACTTGGTATTTTCTATTTTGTTATTCATTTTAGATATAATAATGTTTATTCCAACTATGAAATTAGGTTTGCGACTTGAAAGGGGACTAAAGGATTATGAAGAAAAGAATGATTAATTTAGTTCAAAATCCTAATTTTAAATGGTTGGCAATCGTCTTAGTCTTATTAGTAGCTTTGGCTATTCCGGGTTATTCTTGGATGAAGGCTGATAACCACGCTAGAGCTGAAAGACGCAAATCGCTTTTGTCACCAGTAATTATGATTCCAGGTTCTAGTGCAACGACTGAACGTTTTAACCAATTAGTGAAGCAGCTAAATCAGAACACACCGACTAAGCATAGCGTGCTTAAAATTAAAGTTTCAACGAATGGAACGCTATCATATTCAGGCAAAATCAATAAAAACGACAACGAACCTTTCATTATTGTCGGTTTTGAAAATAATCACGATGGTTATAGCAATATTAAGAAGCAAGCCAGCTGGTTTGATCAAGCCTTTTATGCCTTATCAGAGAGCTATAAGTTTAATAATTTTAAAGCCTTTGGGCATTCTAACGGTGGCTTGATCTGGACCTATTGGTTAGAACATTACTACTGTTACTATTCTGATGAAATTAAAATCAAACGTCTGATGACGCTAGGAACGCCATATAATTTTGGTGAAAAAAATATTAATCATAAAACGCAAATGCTAGAAACCTTTATCAAGAACAAAGATAAACTACCGAAAAACTTGATTGTTTATTCCTTATCTGGTGGAAAAAATTATGAGTCTGATGGAATTGTACCAGAAGCTAGCGTAGCAGCCGGAAAATATATTTTTCAGAATCAAGTCAAGAGCTATACTGCAATGACAGTAACGGGTGTAGAAGCGGATCACTCGGATTTACCTCAGAATAAGCAGGTAATCAAAGTAATTAAACAGTATTTGCTTGAGCCGAGAAAGTTGAGCGAACCGCAAAATACTGGACAAGCAAAAGGGCAATAATAGAGGTAGGCAGAAATAGTTTATGGTAATAAACTTATTCTTATCTGTGGAAAACTTCCTTAAAATTAAACAGTTTTAAGCAAAATAATCATCAATTTTTGCCCATCTTAAGAAATTTTTTAGAATTTGTGAAGCACTACAAATGTTTATATTACAGCATTTGTGGTGCTTTTTTAATAAAAATCACAAAAAATAAAGAAGATGTGGAAAACTTTTGATTTTTAGCTTGCAATCTGTGGATAACATGCTATACTATTAAATGTAATGAGTTAGCACTCAGTAGCTTAGAGTGCTAAAGACGTAAATTTGAGATAGGGAGTGTTGCACATATGGCATACTTTAACAATGATTTTGATAACTTATTTAACGAATTGAATAGCTCATTCTTTAATGATGACTTTGGTAGCAGAAGAAATAGCAAAGGCAGTTCAGGTTCAATTCCAATTAATTACTCCAGCAGCATGGGTGCTGCACCACAAACAATTCAACAGAACCCACAACAACCCAATGAAAAGCCAATTGGTGTTGACTTAGTTGAGGAAGCTAAGAACAATAAATTTGACCCAGTAATTGGCCGTGACGAACAGATTGATAACGTAATTGAAATTCTTTCAAGACGTAAGAAGAATAATCCTGTTTTAATCGGACCTGCTGGTGTTGGTAAGACTTCTATTGTAGAAGGTTTAGCTGAAAGAATTGCTTCAGGCAATGTACCAGCTAAAATGGCTAACATGCATATCATTTCAGTAAATATTAATGACATGGTTGCTGGTTCAAGTCTTCGTGGTAGCTTTGAAGAAAGATTAAAGAAGGTTATCGATAAGGCCAAGAGCGATCCTAACATTGTTTTATTCATCGATGAAATTCACAACATCGTTGGTGCTGGTTCTACTGATTCAGAAAACAACAATGGGGATGCAGCTAACATCTTGAAGCCAGCTTTGGCAAGTGGTCAATTGAAGTTAATTGGTGCTACTACTACTAGTGAATTCCAAAGAATTGAAAAAGATCCAGCTTTATCACGTAGATTCCAAGCTGTTCAAGTTCCAGAACCATCTACTGATGTAGCTGTTAAGATTTTGGAAGGCTTAAAGAAGAAGTACGAAGACTACCACCACGTAAAATACAGTGACGACAGTCTTAAATTAGCTGTTGAATTATCAGAAAGATACATTCAAGGCCGTTACTTACCAGACAAGGCTATCGACTTGATGGATGAAGCTGGTGCTAAGAAGGCATTGCTTGTACAACCAACTGATGAAAAGAGCTTAAAGAACCAAATCTCAGCTCTTGAAGCTAAGAAGACTGAAGCTGCTAAGGCAGAGGATTACGACAAGGCTTCAGAAATTAAGAGTAAGATTGCTGAACTTGAGAAACAACTTAAGAATGTAGATTCTAAGAATACTCCAGAAGTAACTGAAAAAGACATCTACGCAATTATTGAACAAAAGACTAAGATCCCAATGAGTGAACTCCACGCTGATGAAGCTCAAAAGAACTTGGACTTAGCTAAGAAACTTAAGAAGAATGTTATTGATCAAGACAGAGCTATCGATGTAATTACTGACGCTATTGCTCGTAAGCAAATCTTCAAAGACAGCGACAGACCTACTGGTTCATTTTTACTCACTGGACCTACTGGTGTTGGTAAGACTGAGCTTGCTAAACAATTGGCAATTCAATTATTTGGTAACAAGGAACACTTAATCCGTTTGGACATGAGTGAATACCAAGACGAAATGGCAGTTAACAAGTTAATCGGTTCAGCACCTGGCTATGTTGGCTACGGTGAAGGTGGTCAATTAACTGAAAAGGTTCGTCACCAACCATACTCATTGATTTTATTTGATGAGATTGAAAAAGCTAACCCACAAGTCTTCAACGCATTATTGCAAATTATGGATGACGGTCGTTTGACTGACGCACAAGGTAGAACTGTTTCATTCAAGGATACTATCTTGATTATGACTTCAAATGCCGGCTTCTCAGACAAGTTGCTTGAAGATGGCAAGGTTGACCAAGACAAGTTAATCTCAGCCCTTGAAAACTACTTCAGACCTGAATTCTTGAACCGTTTGGACGCAATCGTTCCATTCAACTCACTTACTGAACAAGACATGGGCAAGATCATCAACATTTACTTGAAGAAGATGTCTCATGTTCTTGCTAAGAAGGGTGTAACGGTAGAAGTTTCAGACGAAGCTAAGGCATTCTTGGCAGAAAAGGGCTACGACAAGAAGTTCGGTGCTCGTCCACTTAGAAGAGTAGTTGAACAAAATCTTGAAACTCCAGCTGCTAAGTTGATCCTGAGAAAACCTGAAACTAAGAAGCTTGAATTCACTGCAGATGACAAGCACTTGTACTTAAACGGTGAAGCAATCTTCGATATTTCTCCAAAGATTGAAGAAAAAATTAAGGAAGACAAAACTAAAGCCGAAGATAAAAAAGAAGATTAATTAATAGTTAATAAAGAAAAAGAGGATATTTCCTAGGGAATATCCTCTTTTTGTGCAGAAATTGAATTAGTTTTGCATTTCTGCAAAGTTGTTTGATCTGAAATTAAAATAAGAGTATTATAAAAATATAAAAAATAAGATAATTATAAACTTTTAATTCGGTGAAAAAGTTCAGAAAAATTATGAGATACTTTAGGCAGATTAAGTACCTCAGGTAAGGAAACTATAAACAAAATTAATTCTTCATTATCTTTGTTTAGACGATAATAAAGAAGCTCTTTTAAGGAATTCATTTTGATTTGTAAGTAACTACTTAAGAAGCGGTATTGAATATGATTAAAAAAGATCTTCAATGAGGAATAATTATGAAGCAAAAATTTATATATCTTCGAGATATTTTTAAAGGGCACTCATCTTTGTGGCTAGGCTTAGTTATAGCTAGCGGTTTTACTGGCTTAGATGGCATTATTTCCCCCGCCGTTATGGGAATTCTTACGAATATTTTAACAAAACGTCAATTTAATCGAGTTTGGTTAGTTATTGCACTTTTCTTTGTGGCAATGACATTTACTAATATTGCTTTTTGGTTTTGGCAATATTTTAATTTAAAAATTATTCAAGTTGCTAATACCAAATTGCGTGCAGATGCTTATGATAAGTTTATTACTGCCAGTGATAATCGCGATGAATCGAAAGTAATTTCCTTTATAGATGTAGATGTAAAGCAAATTGAAAATCAGTTTATCAATGCGGTAGTAATGGTAATTTATTGCTTTGAGCAAGCATTGATCACTTTAATCTATATTCTTTATATTAATTCTTGGGTAGCATTGGTTTACCTTGTTTGTGGTTTTTTACCAACGGTTGTTCCCAGGCTTACTAAAAAATGGCTAGAAAAGGGAACCAAGAAGTGGTCCGCTAAATATAAGAAGTATAACTTAGAAGTTTCGGAAGGAGTTAAAGGTTTTCATCTGATTAATAATTATGGCGTTACAGCTAAGATGCAAAAGCTAATTACACATTCGCTTAAGCAAGAAGAAAATGCGTATTTTAAAATGAACTTGCATCAAGAAACTTCACGTTTATTATCAAATACCACTTATGTGATTTCAACAATTATTGCCCTATTAGTTAGTGTGTTGTTTATTATGAATGGTCAAATCACAGTTGGTGCCTTTATTTCGCTATATTTGGCAGCCGATAGGGTAACGAGTCCTATTTTGAGTTCTGTTCAGTTCTTGAATCAGATTAATTCGTCCACTCCACTTTTGGAAGCAGAGATTGATAAATCTAAGCAGCAGCAAATTAATAATTTAACTTATCAAAATCTATCTAAGGATCTTTTACTTGAATTTGATCACGCTAGTTTTGGGTATGATCATGCATTGATAAAAGATATTAATTTTGCTGTTAAAGGTAATAGTCATGTGATGATTGAGGGACCATCTGGTGTGGGAAAGTCAACAATTTTCAAAACTTTATTAAATGAAATACCACTCTTTTCAGGAGAAATTCTAGTTAATTCTAAGTTAAATGATAATGAATTGAAGCATCAAACTGGTATCATTAGTCAAGATACGTTTATTTTTTCAAAAAGCTTGCGCTTTAATTTGACATTAGGCGAAGATTTCTCTGATGAAGACATGATTGCAATCTTACGAAAGGTTGAATTGGATAAATTTGCCTCAACAGAAGGACTGGATACTAGATTAGGTGAGAATGGAGTCCATCTTTCTGGAGGTGAAAAGCGTAAAATTGAATTAGCTCGTGCATTATTAAGAAAGAAGACAATTTTATTATTAGATGAGGCCTTGTCGGGATTAGATCATCAAAGTATGCAGACTATATTTCAGTTAATTGTTGATTTCAAAGGTACTGTAATCGACATTGAGCATAATTTAAGTGACGAGTATAAGCAAAAATATGGGCAAATTTTAGAGTTGACTAATTAAGTAGCCCAGTTGCTCTAGCTTTATTGATTTGGCAATTTCTTCATAAAGTTGTAAACTGTGAAAAAAGACAAAATGGAGAAAATTATGGCTGAAAAAAAAGAAGAAAAAGAATCATGGGGTAAGTTTTTCCTAGATATCTTAATTATCTGGGGTATTTTATTTGGCGTTTATATGTTGCTCTTCCACTTCGTTTTGAGCAACGATACGGTGTCTGGTCCATCAATGCAACCAACCTTTCAAAATGGTGATCGATTGATTGCGGAACGTCATGCACAAATCAAACGTGGTGAAGTGGTCATTGTTAAAGCCCCAGATGAACCAGGTGCTTTGTACATTAAGCGTGTTATTGGTTTGCCTGGTGAAAAAATCGTCAGCAAAAATAATCAAATCTACATTAATAATAAAAAGATTGCTCAACCTTGGTTGAAACAAGGAACGAAGTTAATTGATAATGGCTCAGATACATTTTATTCTGAGACTCAGAATTTTACTATGCAGTCACTGATGCGGGCGCGGACTTACCAGCAATACTTTACTAGAGCGCAGATTAAATATGTGCAGGATACTGGGCGCATTCCGAAAGGAACATATTTCGTAATGGGTGATCACCGGAGCGTTTCTAAGGATAGCCGTTATATCGGAACCATTAAGCGTAGTAGTATCGTTGGCGTAGTTAAAGTACGTTACTGGCCGTTGAACCAATTTAAAGTTTACTAATAATGAAGATATTCCTAAGGGAATATCTTTTTTAGATAAAAAATAATTGCATGAATTGGCATAAGACTATATAATTCAAAAAAAGCAAACTTGATGGAGCAACATGTTTCATTTAAAAAACATGCCGCTCCATTTTTTATTTTGAGGAAGGTGCGAGTAATTATGGATGAGAAGCCGAGATTAAAACGCGGGCTTAAGAGTCGTCACGTAACAATGATTGCAATAGGGGGAGCCATTGGTACTGGCCTATTCTTAGGTTCTGGTTCAGCCATTCATAGTGCTGGCCCTTCAATTATTTTGTCGTACTTAATCGTAGGGATTATCACCTTTTTTATGATGCGTGCTTTAGGAGAGCTTATTTTAGCCGATCCTGATAGTCATTCATTTTTAGAATCAATCAAAAAATATTTAGGTAAGCGTGCCGAATTTGTAGCGGGCTGGATGTACTGGGCTTGCTGGCTTAGTTTAGCTATGGCTGATTTGACTGCGACAGGAATTTATTTAAGATACTGGTTTCCGTGGCTACCGCAATGGGTTGGCCCTTTAGTAATTGTGATCTTATTGATGTTGATTAACATGGTAAATGTCGGATTATTTGGTGAACTGGAAAGTTGGTTCTCAATGATTAAGGTAATGGCAATTGTAGTCTTAATCATTACCGGTGCTGTAATGTTGTTACTTCATACGCATGTAAAGGGCGGTTATGTTTCACTAACTAATTTAGTTAATCATGGTGGCTTTTTCCCAACTGGGATTTGGGGCTTTCTTTTATCATTTCAAATGGTTGTTTTTGCCTTTGTTGGGGTAGAAATTGTAGGTCAAACTGCTAGTGAAACAGCTAATCCGCAAAAGGATATTCCTAAGGCAATTAACACTTTGCCAGTTAGAATCGGCCTTTTTTATGTGGGCTCAATGTTGGCAATTATGTCTGTTTATCCATGGAATCACATTACAACTACTTCAAGTCCCTTTGTCCAGGTCTTTACCGGCATCGGTGTTACAGCGGCTGCAGGGATTTTAAATTTTGTCGTTTTGACTGCAGCTATGTCAGCGACTAATAGTGCAATCTTTTCAACTAGTCGATCACTTTATTCATTAGCACGTAACGGCCATGCACCTAAAAGACTAGGTGAATTGACCAAAAAAGCAATTCCAATGAACGCTTTGATGACCTCTTCATTAATTTTATTTGTAGTAGTTGCCTTAAACTATTTAATGCCAGCAGAAATATTCTCCGTTGTCTCAACTGTTTCAACAATTTGTTTTGTGATTGTTTGGATCATGATTATGGCAGCACATATTGTTTATCGCAAACAGAATAAGCAGAATTTAGGCAGCTTTAAAATGCCGGGCTACCCAGTAACTAGCTGGCTTACGCTTGCCTTTTACATTGGTATTTTAATCTTATTATTCTTTATCAAATCAACGCAGCTGGCTTTGATTATTTCGATTTTATTTGCAATCTTTTTAGCGATCAGCTACAGTTTTGTTCGAAAAAATGATAAGGTATAGTGATTAAAGATAAATGAGAATAGATATATTTCCTAGGAAATTTTTACAGATGCTAAAGAAAGGAAGTTGGAAATGGCGAAGAAAGCACCTGAATTAAAGCGGTCGATGACAGCCGGACAGATGGAAATGATCTCACTTGGAGGAGCAATTGGTGTTGGACTATTCATGGGGGCTAGCTCAACCATTAAGTGGACCGGTCCTTCAGTACTGCTAGCTTATATTTTTGTTGGGGTTATTTTGTATATAGTAATGCGGGCATTAGGTGAGATGCTTTATGTTGATCCAGGTACTGGTTCTTTTGCAGACTATGCTTCAGAGCATGTGCATCCAATTGCCGGCTATTTAGCCGAATGGGCAAACGTGTTTCAATACATTGTTGTCGGAATTTCTGAGGTGGTGGCAACAACAGAGTATTTGCGCTTTTGGTGGAAAGGCACCTCTGATTGGGTTGCCGGCGTAATTATTATTTTATTTTTGCTGGTGGCTAACTTAGCTAGTGCGAAAGCTTATGCAACCTTGGAATTCTGGTTTGCCATGATCAAGGTTGTAACGATTATCTTAATGATTTTGCTTGGCTTTGCGGTAATTCTATTTGGCTTTGGTAATGGCGGTCATCCAGTAGGCTTTTCTAACCTGTGGAGTCATGGCGGCTTCTTCACTGGTGGTCTCAAGGGCTTCTTTTTCTCAATGGCCATTATTGTTGGTTCTTATGAAGGAATTGAGCTAATTGGGATTTCAGCTGGTGAAGTATCTGATCCGCATAAGGCCATTGTTAAAAGCGTGAAGTCAGTATTGTGGCGGATTTTGATCTTTTATGTTGGGGCAATTTTTGTGATTGTCACAATTTATCCATGGAATAAATTAGATAGCATTGGCTCACCGTTTGTAACGACCTTTGCCAAGGTGGGAATTACCGCGGCAGCTTCAGTAATTAACTTTGTAGTTTTGACTGCAGCTTTGTCCGGTGCAAACTCAGGAATTTATTCATCAAGTCGAATGTTGTATAAATTGGCACACGAAGGTGAAGCACCTAAGACTTTTGGTCACGTATCTAAGAGAATCGTGCCTAGTCATGCGATCATTGGAATTACTAGTGGGATCTTTATTGGTTTCATGCTTAATGTTTTGGCACAATTTTTGAATAAATCACTAGCTAATGTTTTTGTTATTGTCTATAGTTCATCTGTTTTGCCAGGGATGGTTGCATGGTTTGTGATTTTACTAGCAGAGTTGCGTTTTAGAAAAAAGAACCCTGATTTGATGAAGAATCATCCGTTTAAATTGCCACTATATCCATATTCCAACTATTTTGCTTTAATCATGTTGGTTGTGATTGTAATCTTTATGTTTATTAATCCAGAAACGCAAATTTCTGTTGCAGTTGGTGCGATTGTGTTGATTGTGGCGGCACTTGTTTATGTGGTTAAGCATAGAAAAGATGAATAGAATTGAAGCAGTAGGTAAGAAGCCTGCTGTTTTTTAACTGGGATAAGATACATAGAGATACACAAAGATACACAAAAATAATATAATAAACATAAAAGATAGAGTAATTGATGAGGTGATAAAATGAATAATCCATTTAATCCTAGTTTTGGTAGAATTCCCGCTGTTTTTTTGCATCGAGGTCAATTGATTGATGATGTGGTTAATGAAATAAATAATCCAAATAGTCCGTATAAGATTTCGATTGTTTACGGGATGCGTGGAGTCGGCAAAACTACATTTTTGACTGAGGTTGGCAAAAGAGTTGAAAAGAATCCTGACTGGATCGTTGTTGATTTGGCTATGGGATCAAATTTAATGGCAGCTTTAGTTGATAGTTTGTATATGAAAGCTGGAAATGAATTACAAAAAATCTTTGAATCTATTAAAGGCTTAAATTTTTCTGCCTTTGGTTTACAGCTTTCTGCAGAGATAAGTCAACCTACTTTTTCTACTTATCAAGGTATTTTGACAAATATGTTCGATAAGTTAAGAAAAAAGGGGATTAAGGTTTTAATTACTTTAGACGAAGTGAAGTCTAATCGTGAATTAAAAGATTTTGCAGGTTATTATCAATTATTAAATCGAAAAGATTATCCTGTGGCCTTAATGATGACAGAGCTTCCTGAAAATATATCTGAGTTACAAAATGAAGATGTAATGACTTTTTTATTGCGCGGAAAAAGAATAGCTTTATCTGCTTTAAACTTAGCTCAAATCGAAGTTAGTTATAACAATGTATTTAAACAATCAGGATTTCAGGTAACAGAAGATATTCTTAGCAAAATGGCGCTAATGACAATGGGCTATTCGTATGCCTTTCAATTATTGGGCTATTTGGTTTGGAATAGTGCAAAAAAAAATAAAATAATTGATCAAAATCTGCTAGATAAAATTAAGCCAGAATATCTAGTTGAATTAGATCAAAACGCATATACGAAGATTTTTAGTAGTCTATCAAAACAAGATAAAAAATTTGCTTTAGCAATGGCCCAGAGTTCAGAACAACGTGTTTCGATCAAAGAAATTCGTGAACGATTAAACCGCCCAAGCAATTTTGTAGCTAATTATCGTAGACGCTTGTTAGATGATCAAGTTATCAAATCTACAAATTATGGTGAAGTGGCCTTTACTTTACCGTTTTTCAAGGAATATGTATTGCGACAGTATCGCTTTGAGCAGGGACTAGAATAAGAAATATTCAAAAATTATCGTATTCAATTCAAATCTAATATTGTACTTTTTGCATAAATTTCTCTATAATATTACATACAAAAAGTAAGCAAAAGGAGGAGCATAAATGACAAAACCAATTATCGGTATCTCAGGTTCTGTAATTATTGACGATGGAGGAATTTTCCCAGGATATCATCGTAGTTATGTGAACGAAGACTATGTAGATTCAGTAGTTCAAAATGGCGGTGTGCCTTACATTATTCCATTTACTGAAAATGATGAGGTAATTCGTGAACAGCTTAATCATGTTCAAGGCTTGATCTTATCTGGTGGGCATGATGTTGATCCACGTTTTTATGGCGAAGAACCAATGCAAAAGATTGGTGCTACTTGGCCTGAACGCGATCATTTTGATATGCGCTTGTTAAAGTTAGCAGAAGAAAATGGTATTCCGGTACTCGGCATTTGTCGTGGTGCTCAAATTATTAATGTGGCTCATGGCGGTACGCTTTACCAAGATCTTTCATACAGAAAAGAACTTACTTTGAAACACATGCAAGGTCATACGCCAACTTTGCCTACTCATAGTATGGAAGTGGAAGCTGATAGTAAATTGGCTGAAATTTTGGGTAAAACTGAATTTCGCGTTAATTCTTTCCACCATCAATTAATTAAAGACGTTGCACCAGATTTAAAAGCAGTGGCAACAGCTCCTGATGGTGTGGTTGAAGGGCTAGAAAATAAAAAAGGTAATGTCATTGCCGTGCAGTGGCACCCTGAAATGTTGCATCGTAATTCCGATGTAGCGTTTATGAATAACTTATTTAAGTTTGTTGTTGATAATGCAAAGTAAGGAAGCAAATAGATGAATGAAAAAACAGGAGATAAATTAGGCTTTTGGTCAATTGTACTATTAGCAATTAATGCCATTATTGGTTCAGGTATTTTTTTAACACCTGGTAGTGTGGTACAGCAAGCCGGTAGTAAAGCTTTAGTTGTATATTTAATTGCGGCAATTTTTGCAGCGATTCTGGCCATTTCGTTTGCGGCAGCTTCAAAGTATGTCACTAAATCTGGTGCTGCCTATGCTTATTCCAAGGCCGCTTTTGGTAAAAAAATTGGCTTTTATATGGGAGTTCTGCGTTACTTCTCAGCCAGTGTAGCTTGGGGCGTAATGGCTGTTGGGGTAATTAAGTCAACTATTTCAATTTTTGGCGGAAATCCCAATAAGGCAATAAATGTCACAATTGGCTTTTTGATCTTGATGGCAATTATTACCGTGATCAACTTGTTTGGTCAAAAAGTAGTTAAGTATGTAATGAATTTAGCCACGATCGGTAAGTTGGCTGCATTGGTGTTAATTATTATTGCTGGAGTAGTTTTGTTAATTACTACTGGTGCATCAAGCAACCTAGGACAAGTAGATCAATTGACTCAGAATGGTCAGAAAATTGTGCCAACTTTAACTACAACTACCTTTGTCATGGCAATTGTTTCAGCCTTCTATGCCTTTACCGGCTTTGAATCAGTAGCTTCTGGTTCAGAAGATATGAAGAACCCTGAAAAGAACTTGCCACGAGCAATTCCATTGGCAATCTTAATTATTGCGGTTGTCTATATCGGCGTTGTAGCGGTAGCGATGGTACTTAATCCACGCGCTTTAATGACGACTAAGCAAGTTGTAGCGATTGCGGCTATTTTTAATAATGAAATCTTACGTGATGTGATCTTAGTTGGTGCCTTGGTTTCAATGTTTGGGATCAACGTAGCTTCCAGCTTTAATGCTCCACGTATTCTGGAAGCTATGGCTCGAGAGGGTCAGATGTCACAAGCTTTAACTAAGAGAACTAAGAATAACTTCCCAATTAGAACTTTCTTTATCTCTGTTGGCTTGGCAATTTTGATTCCGATGGCCTTTGAATACAATATGGTCAACTTGATTACTTTGAGCGCGATGGTTAGATTCTTAGGTTTCATCGTGGTACCTCTAGCAGTTATTCAATTTTACCGTGGTAAGGCAAAAGAAGATATCTTAAAGGCTAATAAGAGCGTTATGACTGATGTTATTGTGCCAATTTTATCTGTTGTGATTGTGATCTTCTTGTTAGTTGAATATAACTGGAAGGCACAATTTGGTGTAGTAAACGCAGCAGGACAAGTTATCGGTGTTAACTGGTATGCCATTGCGATGATGGTCTTTGGCTTTGTATTGTTGCCACTCATTATGGCTTGGATTTCTAGAAGAGAACGGAAATAAAATCAATAGAAAAAAGATCCTACATTTTGCAGGATCTTTTTTGGTATGTAAAAAAATCTTAAAATTACAGCAACTTAATATCGTCAGCTTCACAAGCCTCAACCATATCTTCTGGCCAAATAGAAGCTTGTACTTCACCAATGTGAGCCTTACCTAACAGCAACATACAGAGACGAGATTGACCGATTCCGCCGCCGATTGAATAAGGTAATTCACCCTTCAAAAGCATTTGGTGGAATGGCAATTTTTCGCGATCTTCGCAATGTGCCTTCTTTAGTTGTTCACGTAAGCTTTCCTCACTAACACGGATCCCCATTGAAGAGATTTCAATCTTACTGTTAAGCGGTTCATACCAGAAGACTAAGTCACCGTTTAATTGCCAATCATCGTAGTCTGGTGCACGGCCATCGTGTGGTTCACCACTACGCTTTAACTTGTCACCAATTTTCATAATAAAGACGGCTTTTTCTTCTTTAGCAATCTTATCTTCACGCTCTTCTGGAGAAAGATCAGGCCAGCGATCTTCTAATTCTTGAGTAGTAATAAATGAAACGTGATCAGCTAAGCGGTAAGTAGAGCCAGGGTAGCGTGCAGCAACCAGCTTTTCAGTTGCCTTAATTGCCTTAAAAATGTTCATCACAGTAACTTCAAGTGTGTCGGTGTTGCGTTCTTGTTTACTAATAATCTTTTCCCAGTCCCATTGGTCAACATAGATAGAGTGGAAGTTATCAAGATCTTCGTCCCGGCGGATGGCGTTCATGTTGGTGTAAAGTCCTTCATGCATTCCGAAACCATAGCGTTTCAAAGCCAATCTCTTCCATTTAGCCAATGAGTGAACTACTTCGATAGTATCTTCTTTAGGCATTGCCTTCATGTCAAAGGCAACGGGACGTTCAACACCATTTAAGTTGTCGTTTAAGCCGGTCTTTTTTTCAACAAACATTGGAGCTGACATTCTTTGTAAACCGAGAATTTCTGCCAATTTATCTTGGAAGGTTTCACGAATAAATACAATCGCAGCTTCAGTGTCGCGCACAGTTAATGTTGGGTGATAATCTTTAGGTAAAATAAGTGTCATAATATAAGTCCTCTTTCTAATGTACTTAGAGCAAAGAAAAAGCCCTTCGCTCCCTAAAAAAAACAGGGACGAAAGGCTTTTTTCCGCGGTACCACCCACATTGTCTATATTTTAATAGACCGACTCATGAAGCACTATCATGCTCCACCGGCGTGGTAACGTACCGGAGACGTCTCAACCTACTCTAAGAATTGTTGTTTCGGTGAGCTGCTAAAAGTGTTTTTCAATAATCCAGGGTCTATTAGTTTCACACTAGCACTAATTCACTGGGAAGAATTAGATTATTTACTCGTCTTTTTCATCGCTTTTTAATTTGTTTATATGTATTTAACATTATTTTTTAGAAAAAAGCAAGCAAAAAATGTAGTAATATATTTAGGAAAGCGTTTAAGTTATAGATAATAAAAGAAATTAATTAATTTTAGAGGAATAAGAATGTTAGGATTTTCTGTTTATCTAGGACACGATTTGACGTCCGAGAATTACAATTATTTGCTGACGATGCGCAATAGTGGATTTACCTGCGTTTTTACTCAGCTAGCTGTACCTGATACTGATAGTGAGACGATTTTAAATCGGCTGGCGGACTTAACTAATTGGTGTCAAAAACTAGACTTGAAAATTATTGCAGATGTCACGGCAGATGATCTGCAAGATTTGGGTATTAATGTCAATAGTGTTGAGCAAATTAAAAGTTTGAGTCTAACTGGTCTTAGAGTAGATCATGGATTTTCTACTGATATTATTGCCAAGTTGTCCAAAGAAATGCCGATAGTTCTAAATGCCAGCATTATTACGCAACAAAATATTGATGATCTGCGTTATAGTAATGCAAATTTTGAAAAATTAACAGCAGGACATAACTTCTACCCACGTCCTGAAACAGGTCTTGATGCACACTGGATGCAAAAGAAGAATGAGTGGCTTAAGCAATATGGTTTGAAAACAGCAGCCTTTATTTCAGGAAATGGCAAATTGCGTGGACCAATTTTTGCAGGATTGCCAACGTTGGAGAAGCAGCGATATGAAAACCCATTAGCTGCGATCTTAGAATTGAAAGATTATGATTGCGATCACATTTTTGTGGGAGATCCGCAACTTACGAGGGATGCAATTGAATCGATTACTAATTATCAAAAACAGGGTGCAATTACACTGCATTTAGATACTGATATACCAGAATTGTTTGGCAATGATTGGCATAATCGTCCAGATGTGGCGCGTGACGTAGTTCGCTTAAAGGAAAGCAGAAAAAAGATGTTTTTGTCAACAGAGCCGCAAGATAATATTTATGCTAGACCAACTGGCAGCGTGACGATTGATAATCATTTGTATCCGCGTTATGAAGGCGAAATCGAGATTACTAAACGCGATTTGCCATGCAATGAGAAAGTAAATGTTTTGGCCCAGGTTAAGGATTACGATTTACCGTTATTGAAATATGTAGATTCAGATACACAGATTATCTTTAGACGAGCTACTAAAGGGGCATAGCATGATAAGTATTTCCGAGGAAATACTTATTTTTTTACACAAAAAAACCGCACTTCAATGAAGTGCGGTTAACTTATCGGGAAAACAGGATTCGAACCTGCGACCCCCTGGTCCCAAACCAGGTGCTCTACCAAACTGAGCCATTTCCCGTTTTTAAGTGCGCCCTGAAGGATTTGAACCTTCAACCTTCTGATTCGTAGTCAGACACTCTATCCAGTTGCGCTAAGGGCGCATTCATCAACGACAACTAGTATAACACAATTTAAAACTCTGTCCAATCGTTTTTAAAAAATAATCAAAAAAAGTCGAGTTATTGACTACCCTACAATAACTCGACCTATATTATTCTATCGAAAAAAGATAGATAATACTATATTATCGTAATATTCTTAACAGGAAAATAATAAAAATGCAAAAATTTTATTAAAATTACTTATCACCATCAAAAATATTGTCTTTAACGATTACGTAGTCGACTAACTTAATGGAATTAAGATCGCGACCACCAGCGTATGAGATGGATGACTGCAAGTCTTCCTTCATTTCTTTTAAAGTATCCTTAATTGAGCCACGGTATGGCACTAACATTTGCTTACCTTCTACATTTTTGTAAGTACCTTTTTGAACCTCAGAGGCTGAGCCCCAGTATTGCTTGTAAGTTTTACCATTAATTTTGATTACATTACCAGGTGATTCTTCATGACCGGCCAGCATTGAACCAATCATAACCATGGTAGCGCCAAAACGAATTGACTTAGCGATATCGCCGTTATGACGAATCCCACCGTCGGCAATTAATGGCTTAGAAGCAGATTTACTGCACATTCTTAATGCGGCTAATTGCCAACCACCAGTACCAAAGCCAGTCTTCAATTTCGTAATACATGCTTTACCAGGTCCCACACCAACCTTGGTTGCGTCGGCGCCTGCATTTTCGAGTTCACGTACGGCTTCTGGCGTAGCAATATTGCCCGCTGTTAAAAATGAATCAGGTAATTTTTCCTTAATATACTTGATCATCTTAATCACGTAAACGGAGTGACCATGAGCTATATCAATAGTAATATATTCTGGTTTAAGGTTTTCCTTGACTAATTCATCAATAAAATCATATTCACTGTCTTTAATGCCGACCGAAATAGATGCAAATAATCCTTTTTGATGCATCATTTTGATGAATGGGATTCTCTTTTCGGGTTCAAAACGATGCATTACGTAATAATAATCGTTTTGGGCTAGCCAAATAGCAAGGTTATCATCAATGACACTTTCCATATTGGCAGGAACAACCGGTATTTTAAATGTTCGGTTTCCGAATTTGACACTGGTATCTGCATCACGACGGCTTTTGATGATACCCTTATTAGGTACAAGTTGAATATCATCATAGTCAAAGGCTTCCATACTAAAGTAGTTACTCATTTTAAAACTGCTCCCTTTAATCTTGTTTGTTGACCGAGACATACTATATGGGAATAATTTGTGTTTGTCAATATGAAAATCGAACTATGAAATAATTTAAAAATAAAATAATTCGGATTTTATATTGATTATTTGTAAATTAATTGCTAGACTAGCATACGTAATATTTATAGAGATTTTTATGAGGTGAATTTTAAATGACAGCAGTCGCAGTCGTAGGAAGCCAATGGGGCGATGAAGGTAAGGGAAAGATTACTGACTTTTTGAGTAAGGATGCTGCAGTTGCAGTTCGTTCAAATGGTGGTAACAACGCAGGTCATACTATTGATATTAATGGTCAAACTTTCAAGATGCGTTTAATTCCTTCTGGTATTTTTGCAGCCAAGGACAATACAGTTATTGGTAATGGTGTCGTAATCAATCCAGAAGTAATGTTTGGCGAATTAGAAAATCTTGAAAAGAGTGGCATTGATACTAGTGGCTTGAGAATTTCTAATCGTGCCCACATCATTATGCCTTATGATATTAAGCAAGATGAATATCAAGAAGAAGCTAAGGGGGCTAACAAGATTGGTACTACTAAGAATGGTATTGGACCAACTTACATGGACAAGGCTTCAAGAATTGGAATCCGCGTTTGTGATTTGCTTGAAAAAGACACCTTTGAAGAAAAATTGCGTGCTAACCTTGAAGTAAAGAATGAATTATTTACTAAGGTTTATGGTAAGCCAGCACTTAAATTTGAAGACATTTTTGATAAATACTATGAATATGGTCAAAGAATGAAGAAGTATGTAACTGATACTTCTGTCTTAGTGAATGATGCACTTGACCAAAATAAGAAAGTTTTATTTGAAGGTGCGCAAGGTGTGATGCTTGATATTGATGAAGGTACTTATCCATTTGTAACCTCATCTAATACTATTTCTGGTGGTATTTGTTCAGGTATTGGTATAGGTGCTAATCGTCTTGATACTGTAATTGGTGTCTGCAAGGCTTACACTACTCGTGTTGGTGCCGGTCCTTTCCCAACTGAATTGCTTGATGAAGTTGGTGACCGTATTCGTGAAACTGCTCATGAATACGGTACTGTTACTGGTCGTCCACGTCGTGTTGGTTGGTTTGACTCCGTTGCATTGCGTCACTCAAAGCGTGTTGCTGGTATCAATGGCCTTAGCTTGAACTTGCTTGATGTATTTTCAGGCTTTGACAAGATCAAGATTTGTACTGCATATGAACTTGATGGTGAAAAGATTGATTATTATCCAGCAAGTTTGAAGGAATTATACAGATGTAAGCCTGTATATGAAGAACTTCCAGCTTGGGATGAAGATATTACTCAAGTTAAGACTTGGGACGCTCTTCCAGAAAATGCTAAGAAATTCTTGAACCGCGTTTCAGAGTTGGTTGGCGTTCCTTTGGTAACTGTTTCAGTTGGTCCAGATCGTGAACAAACTATTGTTTTGAAGAATCCATGGGAAATGTAATTTATGCTTGAACGTTATACTCGCCCAGAAATGGGGAAAATTTGGACAGACGAAAATAAATATGCAGCTTGGCTTGAAGTAGAAATTGCCGCAACAAAGGCTTGGGCAGAACTCGGTGAAGTGCCAGAAGCAGATGCGGAGAAGATTGCTAAGAATGCCAGCTTTACTGCAGAGCGTGTGGCTGAGCTTGAGCAAGTAACCCACCATGACGTGGTTGCTTTTACTAGAACTGTGTCTGAAAGCCTTGGCTCTGAGAAAAAATGGGTGCACTTTGGTTTGACTTCAACTGATGTGGTTGATACTGCTCAAGGCTACTTACTTAAACAAGCTGATGAGATTATCAGAAAAGATCTGCACGAATTAAAAGCAACTATTGCAGAAAAGGCTAAAAAGTATAAGTACACAGTAGAAATGGGACGTACACATGGCGTTCAGGCTGAACCAACTACATTTGGTCTCAAGATTGCTCGCTGGTACGCAGAAATCAATCGTGATATTGAACGATTTGAACACGCCGCAAAAGGCGTTGAATCTGGCAAAATTTCGGGTGCTGTTGGTACTTTTGCTAATGTTCCACCTGCAGTTGAAACTAGCGTAATGAAGCAATTAGGTTTGACACAACAGCCAATTACTAGTCAAGTATTGCCTCGTGATTTGCATGCAGAATACATTGCGACATTAGCATTGATTGCTACTAGTATTGAAAATTGGGCGACAGAAATTCGTGGCTTGCAGCGCAGTGAAATTCATGAAGTTGAGGAACATTTCCGCGCTGGCCAAAAGGGATCATCTGCAATGCCACACAAGCGTAACCCAATTGGCTCAGAAAACCTTTGTGGAATGGCGCGGGTAATGCGTGGTCACGTCGTTACAGCATACGAGGATGTAGCGTTATGGCATGAACGTGATATTTCTCATTCAAGTGCCGAACGAGTTATCTTGCCTGATACGACGATCGGAATTGACTACATGTTGCACCGTTTCAACCGGATTTTGACTAACTTAGATGTATTCCCTGAAACGATGCGTAAGAATATGGATCGTACATACGGATTAATTTACTCTCAACGAGTGTTGCTTAAGTTGATCGATGAAGCAGGTCTATCTCGTGAAAAAGCTTATGATATGGTACAGAAGCTAACTGCTAAATCATGGAATGAGCAAAAGCAGTTTAAGCCATTGGTTGAAAACAGTGAAATTATGAATTACCTATCCAAGGAAGATATTGATGATGCATTTGATTATCATTATCACTTGCGTCATGTTGATGAAATTTTCGAAAAACTTGGTTTAGATGATTAAGTGAAAGACGCTTGGAATTTTCCAAGCGTTTTTTTGCTAGAAACAATTGTTAAAGTAACTGAATGGGTGTACTATTTTAGTATAACAATAGTTGAACGATGAAGGTGAATATTATGAATAAAAGTACTATTAAAACCGCATTTGTAACGGCACTAGTGCTAGTAGTGGGAGTAATCTGCATTTTTTCATTTCATAACTCTTTTACTGATAGATTAAATCCATTTATTTCTCAGGAAATAAGTTATGCTAAGGTAAATAAAGGTACACAACAGTATTACAACGTAAAAGCATACAATCTTAAGACTAAAAAGAATATATCGTTAAAGAAAGTCGGTGGCTACGATCCATCAGGCCAATATATTTCAATTCAACACAAGGGGCAATACGTTAAATCAATCAAATACATCACTAGAAAACAATTTATGCAAGCAAAAGAATAGTAAAAAAGCGTTTGGAAATAATAATCCAAGCGCTTTTCATATGCAACAGTAATGCTGTTATACTAGTATTATTATGCATACAGGAGAAAAATAATGAAAAAGACTTTAACTTTTGTTTTTAGATTACTAGTATTGCTATGTGGCATTGCATTAGCTGGTTTTATCGTGTGGCAGCTGTTTACTAACGCACCAATGCTTGATGTTAACGTTCAGACTAAAGGACCAGTGATTATCGTAATTTATAGTTTGGTAGCGTTAATTACCTTAGGTGCTGCTATCAGCTTCTTTACTGATAAAAATATGGGTTCAACAATCTTTTTAGGTGGCTTACTGACAGTAATTGCAATAATTTTGTGGATTCAAAATCAAGACTTGGCAGATATTTATCGCTGGTATTTTATTTACGGCCTGCTTGTATCGCTACTCAGTCCATTTTTTAGAAAAGAAAACTAAAAAATTGAAAAATCTTCATTTTCTGAAAAAAATTTTTGCGTTTTTTTGCGTAATAAGTAATAGGGGAATAAAACTCTCAGATTTTTAGAAATGAGGATTTTTTTATGTTAGAAAATGAAATGTCACCGGCAATGGTGGATCACTTGGCCGCAGGAATTATGAAGAAGTATAATGATCAGCTTCTTTCAGCAGTACAAAGAATGCTTCCTGAACTCAATATTCAGGAAGCAAAATCACTTGATGATCCAAATAGAAATGTCTTAGATGAAAAAGCAATCGTACATGTAATTGCGCGAGACAATAGGCGCAATAAATACGGGTTAATCATTCAAGTAGGGTCGCAAGAACCAGGAGAAAACATTCTGGAAGTTGCCAACGCTTATCAGGAAGAAATAATCTATGGCGGGCTAGGTGGCTGTCCGGAAAAAGAATTCAAAGCGACATATGTGATCTTTCTTTGCCGAATAGATCCTTTTGGCAAGGGGAAACCTCGTTATGAGTATTATGGTGGTAAATATAATAAAGAAACGCACCAAACTTCTGCAGCACCAAATGTGATCTTCATTAATATAGATGGGGATAGTAAAGGATATGCTTAGCAAATATGTGTTTAAGAGAAATGCTTTAGTGCAATTCAATTAGTCTTTGCTGCTTAATTTTATAGATTTGTTGGCAAAATTGGGTTAAAAATTTGCGATTGTGGGATGCAATAATACAAGTGAGATGCGACTGTTTTAGCATTTGGGCCAAGGCCGTCACACTTTCTGGATCAAGATAGTTAGTTGGCTCATCAAGTAATAGAATAGATTCTTGTTCAAGGTATAGCTGCTTGATTAATGCTAATTTAGCAAATTCGCCACCACTCAAATCCGTGAGTCTTGTAGTCAAATCGACAAACATATCCATTTTAACTAAAAGACGCTTAACTTCAGTTTTGCTCAAAATAGTCTCGTAAAAGAAATCTGCTACTGTGGCAGGTTTCTTTTGTTTAGTCGTATTTAAACCAATGTAGCTGGCTGGTGGCAAAGATTGCTGCTGATTAATGTAGTGTTCTAAATATTTGAGCAATGTTGTTTTACCGCAGCCGTTGGGGCCGATTAATCCAATAATATCGGCTGTTTGCAAGTTTAACTGTGTATTAGATAATAAAGTCTTATTTTGGGGACTGAGTAATTGATCTATTTTGATAGAGTAATTATGTATTTTAGTCGGCCACTTTTTAAATTCAGGAAGTTTAAGTTGATGTTGATATAGGTGCTGTTTCTCTGGAAGTTTAGCCAGTTCACGTTCAGCTCGCTTAAGCCGACTATTTAATCCTTTTTGGACATGATCATGGCTTCGCGAAGGATAGCGACCAGTATTGTCTTGTGTTTTAGCAAAATGATTATAGTCAGTACTCTTTTGCTTTAAAGTAGAGACTTTTTCAGTAATTTGTTGCTTTAATATATCTCGCTTTTCGTTAAAATTGTGTACGGCTTGTTTATCTAATTGTTTTTGTTCGAGATACTGTGCGTAATTTCCTGGGTAATAAACTGCATTATTTGGCTGCAGAATAATAGTTCTCTCACATAGTTGGTTGATAAAATCCAGATCATGGCTAGCTACTAGAATTGCTCCATCATAATTCTTGAGTAAGTAGAGTAAATTCTGGATATTTGTGTCATCTAAGTAAACTGTCGGCTCGTCCAATAAGAGAAGAGAACCAGGAAGCCAAATAGTATTTTCAATTAAATCTAATCGCTTTTCACCAGCGCTCTTTGAGTCATTAATTACAGTTTGATCATTGACTTGAGGTACATAATTAATTTCACCGTGACAAATAATCTGTCCATCATCTGGTTGGATTTGCTTACGAATTAGGTCAATTAGTGTAGATTTACCAATTCCATTAGGCCCAACTAGAGCAACACGTTCACCATTAGCAATAGAAAAATTTAGATCGGTGAATAAATTGCGCTTAGGGTAGGAAAAATCCACATGACTGACACTAAGAAGAGTTTTATTGAATTTTGTTTCTGACATAAGTAACCTGCTTTTTTGAAAAAGTCAGGACTCGTCATCCTGACTAATGACAGTTTGACAAGTTGTTTTTACGAATCCTCATAGTTACACCTTGCTTTCTATAGATTTGACTATAATTATAAAAAAATTAAAAGATAAATCAATAAAAAACGCTAAGTTGCTCAACTTAACGCAATAAATTAAAAATGAAATGCGGCAGCAGCAATCATGATAGCTGCTAGAAAACCGATGATAGTCAATTGCATTTTCTTAGTAATTACTAGATATGCAATGAATTCACGCACAAAAGCATTTAAAGTAAAATACCATTTAGTTTTGGCACCATAACCAGTACACTTGAGGTCTTGACGCTTAGCTAAAACCAGAGCGCGATACACATGGTAGGAACTAGTTACAATACAGAAGCGACTATTTGGTTTCATCAGTGCATGTGAAAATTGCAAATTCTGCTGGGTAGTTTTGGATTTATTTTCGATAATAATATCGTTTTTATTAATACCCAGTTTTTCAGCATATTCAGCCATAGCAACTGCTTCAGGAATGTCTTCACCAGGTCCTTGGCCACCAGACATGATTAACTTAGAGCCAGGATTTTTGTGATAAATTTCTATTCCCCGGGAAATTCTTGCTGCCAGAAGTGGTGTTACCTTTGTTCCCATAATGCCAGCGCCTAACACTACGATGTAGTCTAAGTGCGGCATGTGCCAATTAATTAAATTAATCCAAGAAGTTAAAGTATACATCATCATGATAGTGACTAAGTAGATGATGACTAGCCATAGAAAAATATAGGGATACTTTAACCAGCTATCATGACTAATTCGTCCCACAAGAGGATATAAAAATAGGAAGAAGATAATGGAAATCCCCATGCCCAGAGAAAGATAATTTGTCCAGCGGTTTCCTTCTTTGATAATGATTTTAATGCCATCGTAGAAAAACATAATGATCAAAGTTAATGCAAAGATAATCGTTCCAGCCATCACAGCAAATAGCGCAATCACAAATAATGGCAAAATCCAGTCTTTGTAATGTGGATCAAGGTCAGCGATATTAACCAGAATGACTACACCTAAAAATAAAAAACTAAATAAGGTGATAACTAAGCTAACTCCAGCGCGTAAGGAACGACGTTCGTGAGTAATGATCCAAATGAATCGGCCAAAGCACAGCAAGAAGATCAAAATAGTAATTAAAATGGGATAATTCATAATTTACCTCGAAAAATATTTACTAAATCAATTATAAAAGGACTAGACAAAATTTTGAAATCATTATACAATTTTTGCATAATTAGATAATTATTAAAAGAGGGTGAGAATATGAATGGCAATATTAGTGATCATATGAATAAAAGAGAATTGAAGCACTGGCTTAGCGAGCGAAAGTTTAGTCGCTGTGTATTATATTTTGAGTTAGTTTATGTAGTAGTTTTACTATTCACATTGATGTTTGACTTTAAAGTTTTTATGCATTTGATTGCATTTCAAGGGATTGCAATTCTGATTTATTATTCAATTGGTGCCTTTCTTGATCGAAGGATAGTGATTAAAAAACACGATACATTCTGGGAAACACTGACTAGTATTAGATTTACTAAAAACGTATTTCTTCGCTTATTTGAATTCTTGCTCTTTTGGGCAAATATCGGTTTAAGTATTGCTTTTGCACGTCAGCTTTGGACTGACATTTTGGCTAAGCCGCTTACCGGTAATTTTGCCAATCTCTTTGAAAATGTTTGGCTGATTGGTGATGGCCTATATGTTGTTCTACTCTTTTGTGTGGAGGTCGGTATTTTAGGTGGAAATCGTAAATTAATTCGTGCGTCTAGCGTTTTAACTGTTGTTTTATCACTGATCTTGCTTTTCATGCAGCCAAGCATGCAAGTAGCTACTGTTATTGGCTTGATTCTCAGTGGGGCAAATTTCTGGTTGAGTTTTCGTAATAAGATTTAGTGGGGAGAAGTCTTATGCAAGATCCTAATTCAAAAACATTCCAAACTATTTTCAAAAATAAACAGCGTCTGCATTTCTTTCTTTATGCAGAGCTGATCTATGTAGTAATTTTGTTATTGACGGTAATCTATGCCTTTCCAATTTTCATGCGTTTAATTGTCATCCAGTTTGCTGTGATTGCTATTATGCTAATTGGTTCTGGTCTATTGAACTGGTATGACAAGAAGACGGGCAGAGCTGTAGTAGCAAAAAAAGATCACGAGTTTTTCTTAAAAACCTTTATCGATGAAACGCCAACTCAAAAGGTGAAGTCAGTTTTTCGTACGATTAGCTTTATCACGATCTTAGCTGCATTTGTGATGGTATTTTTTAGCTGTGCTCAGATTTTTACTGATTTGAGTGTAAAAGTAAAGCCAAGTGATCTAGCAATTATTGAGAATTTGTTACTGTTAGTTGACTCATTTTATGTGCTAACTATGTTTGGCATTATGTGTGGTCTGCTTTTTGGCAAAAAGCGAATGGAACGCAATTCTAGTTTAGCAGCAGGCTTTCTTTCACTTGTTTTAATTGCCTTTCATCCAGAATCTTGGTTGCTTTTTACAATCGGCTTATTGGCTAGCGTGTCAGGTTATACGTTATATAGATTAAATCAACTTTAGAAGCATTGAACCTTTCCTTTAGCCCATGTTACAATGAAAAACATTAATCTAAAGGATGTGTGAATGTGAATCAGCGTTATAAAGGATTGACTTTAGCTGTTGTCGGTGCCTGTTTTTGGGGTGCATCGGGTACGGTGATTCAATTTTTAGCGCCAGTTTTCATAATTATATATTCTTCATTGAGAAGTAAGATGTGGCCACGAAGAATTGATGCGATTTCAATTGTGGTAGCAGTTGTAGGAACCTTCATCTTGGCTATAGGTGGCAGATTCGATCAACTTGCTTTATCACCGCTTGCTTGTTTCTGGGGCTTAATTGCGGCTTTTTCTGAAGCGATTAATACAGTATTACCTGGAAAATTATTCAAAAAGTATGGGCCGATTCCAGTAATCGGCGCAGCAATGTTGGTTGCAGGCATTGCCTTTTTACCAATTTACTTCACTCAACCAATGACAAAACTTGCACCAGTTGATGTTTGGGTAATGGTTTATATTATTATTGGTGGAACATTGTTAGCTTATACAATGTACTTATCTAGTGTGCAGTATATTGAACCAAGTACGGTAGGGATGCTTGGAGCCTTCGAGCCACTGATTGCAACGATCCTGTCAGTTTCACTGCTTCATGCGGACTTTGGCCCAATGGACATGTTTGGTGGCTTTTTAATTATTGTTGCTACATTCATGCAGCTAATGCCTAGCAGAAACCCAATTAAGAAAAACGATGAATAAAAAATTAACGGACTAGTTCAAGCTAGCCCGTTTTTGTTATGATAGAGTATGTTAGTTTTAGAAAAGTTGGGGATTAAAAAGAATGGTTACACAAAAACAACGGCGCCTGTGGGCCTTTTTAGCTGGATTAGCTTGCGTAATGTGGGGAATATCAGGTCTATTTGCTAAGAGTCTATTTAATACTAGTCCTGACATTACACCAATGTGGCTATCACAGATTAGAATGGTAACTTCAGGCATTATTTTGTTAATTGTAGCTGGCGTATTAAAGCAAAAGCCAATCGCTACAATGAAAAATAAGCATGACGCGTGGACGATTATCGCATATGGGATTTTTGGTTTATTACCAGTCCAATTGTTTTACTTTATTGTAGTACAACAAGCTAATGCTTCGATTGCCACGATTTTACAATTTGTTGGTCCCTTTTTTGTAATGGGCTACCTAGCTGTAACGCATAAGCAAGTAATGCGGCGAATAGATGTGCTTGCTGCCATCTGTGCCTTTATTGGCGTAGTATTGCTGGCGACACATGGGCGTTTTAATCACTTTGCTTTAACGCCTAGCGTTCTATTCTGGGGTTTGCTTTCAGCTGTTGGAGTTGCGACCAATACATTAATTCCAATCAGTGTGTTGAAGCGAGTTTCTAGTTTAGTCGTTACAGGTTGGGGATTGCTGTCAGCGGGAATTTGCCTAATGATTGTGCACCCACAGATGCCGCATATTCCGAATACGCCACATGTATGGCTAGATGTGGTGGCAGTGATTGTGATTGGAACCCTGATTCCATTCCAATTAATGACTAATTCGCTGCGCTTTATCAAGGCATCAACGGCAAGTTTGCTAGATGCTTTTGAGCCTTTTTCTGCAACCGTTGGTTCAGTTATTTGCTTTGGTTTGGTGATGACCCCAATGGACTGGATTGGTTCGATTTTAGTTGTGCTGGCAGCTATGGCCTTGAATATTTCACCTAAGAAAAAGAAAGTTAAAAAAGCTCATCAATAAAGTTGAGGATGCCTAGTAGGTATCCTTATTTTTGTGGTTTAATTATTAGATGAATGAGAAAGAAAAAGGTGAACGAGATGGTACCAGCAAAAACACGAAGATTGTGGACATTTCTAGCAGCAATGGCAGCTGTAATGTGGGGTGTGTCAGGATTATTCGCTAAAGGATTGTTTGATATTAGTCCTAAATTAACACCAATGTGGTTAACCCAAGTCAGATTGATTATTTCAGGGGCAGTTTTATTAATTGCCTCAGGATTTTTAAAGCAAAAGCCAATAGCTACGTTGAAAAATAGGCACAATGTTTTGGTTATTATAGCCTATGGCATATTTGGGTTATTGCCAGTACAGCTATTTTATTTTATGTGTATTCAAGTGGCTAATGCTTCGATTGCGACAATCTTGCAATTTATTGGGCCATTTTTTGTATTAGGATATTTAGCCATCACGCACAAGCAAGTTATGCGTAGATTGGATATCATAGCGGCGTTATGTGCCTTTTGGGGTGTGTTTTTATTGTCAACTCATGGTCAATTTAATCATTTGGCCATTACGCCAGTTGCACTATTTTGGGGCATTTTGTCTGCTTTTGGTGAGGCTACTTATACTTTGATTCCGGTTAACATTGTTAAAAAGGTTTCTAGTATGGTTGTAACAGGTTGGGGGATGATTTTTGCTGGAATCAGTTTGTTGATAATTGATCCGCAATTTCATGCAGTTCCCAATAAGCCTGAAGTTTGGCTGTATACTGCGGCAGTTATTGTAATTGGGACGATTATTCCGTTTCAAATTATGGCAAACGCGCTGCGGTATGTAATTCCATCAACTGTAAGTTTATTAGATGCTTTTGAACCATTTTCTGCAACGATAGGTTCTGTAATATTCTTTAACTTAGTAATGATGCCAATGGATTGGGTTGGTTCAATCCTTGTGGTTGTGGCAGCGATGGCTTTGAATTTGACGCCGAAACAGAAGAAAAATAAGATCAAGCAAAAAACGGAGCTTTAGTTGGCTCCGTTTTTTAAGAGCTATTTGTGTTTCATTTTCCTAATTTTAAAGTAAGAATAAATCATCGAGATTAAGAAAATAATGTCTAGTGGAACGGGAACAATCAATAGAAACAGGGCACCTAGACCGTATTTTAATCCAATGAATAAGTTGATACCTGCGATTACTAGGAATTGAATTAGGATATCCCAATAGCCTACTTTATTCAAGTAAAATAGTTGATATTTTTTATAAAATGGTGAGTAGGCTAGTACAATTACTACGATAATTAAGATGATTGCTGTTAAAATTTTAGTGTCCATTGTTGTTCCTGTGATGTCGATAATTGTTTTGCATCTTGATATCAATATATATTCCAACTGCAGTTAATAAACTCCAGATGATTGTATATGGAATTCTGACTATTACTAAAGCGATATAAGTACTCCAATCTAGAGTAAATGGAAAAACTAGAAATATCCACGGAAGACTAATCAAAGTTACAGTAACTAATTTTCGATAAGGATAATACTTTTTATAGGTTACGCGTGCATTGATAATTTTATAGATGCTAATCGCGGTGAATATCGCCATAATTGTAACAGCGATAAATAATGCTAGTCATAATTATTCCTTCCTAATTTTATGTTTTTCATAAAGATAGACAATTTAAGCTGAAGTTTTTATAGAGATCAACGACTGATATAGAAGTTAACTATTCAACCTTCTTTTGAAAAATTAGATTAGTAACACAAACCAAAAATACAATGATGTTATAAATCAGAAAAATGCTGACAACGAGACCAAAAGTATAGGTCTTGAACCAGAATAGAATTACGATTGCAGAAAGAATTAAGATTAGACTGATCGTAAGCCAGTTAAGCTTGTGAAATTGCAATGTAATACCTGAGGCAAAAGTGCAGATAATGGCAGTAGTTAAAGAGATAATGCCAATGGTAGATGAGTCATAGGCAATAATTTCGCGCAGTTCTGAAACGAGTGAAAGTCCTAAAATTAGCGCGATTAATATTAAAAAGTGGCGTACATAACTATCTATCTTATCCATAATAAAAAACTCCTAAATTAATGTATTAAGCATATAGAAAATTATAGTGTTTTTCAAGTTAAGCAAAATTTACAAGAAATAGCAGATTTTGTTACATTGCTTAATTTTATAGTAGTCATTTTAAAACAAGACTGTAATATTTCTCCGGTAATATAGAAAACGTTGAAAGATAAGAAGTGTTAAGGGGAAATAAATTGAGTTTTAAACGTAGTTTAGTTAAGTTTGCCACAGTTTTGTCAGTATTTTTTACAGGAATTTCATACATTAATGTTCCACTTCAAACACAAACTGTCCAAGCAGCTAGTCAAAGCAAAACAGAAAAACGTAACGCCGTAGTTAAGCTTGCTAAAGAACAAGTTGGTAAGAGTTACGTTTATGGGGCTACTGGTCCTTCAGCCTTTGACTGCTCTGGCTTAGCTCAATACGTTTATAAAAAGGCTGCTAAAAAGACACTACCTAGAACTACTTATGGTCAAGTTACTAAGGGTAAAAAGGTTTCATTAAGTCATCTTAAGAAAGGCGACTTGCTATTCTGGGGCTCAGCTTCAGCTCCTTACCACGTTGGTATTTACGTTGGCGATGGACAATATGTGCATGCTGCAACTCCTAGTCAAGGAGTAAGAAAGCAATCTATCAGTGCCTACTTTTATCCATCAGCAGCTAAACGTGTTTTAAATTAATTTGATAATGAAAAGTCCCAGTCAGAATTTCTGACTGGGATTTTTTATTCTGTGACTTTTTCTGCTTCGCTAACTCGCTCTTTGTGCCAATCAAGAATCATTTTCATAATGGCATTAGCTACGTTAGTGTTCTTGAGTAATGGACCATGTGAGTATGAACCAATAAAGTTGCGGTAACGCAAGCCTTCAACGTGGTCTTGTGGATTGTTGCCGTAACCTTCGATCATGTCTCCGAGGGGGTGCAGCTTATCCTTATTGTCGAAGTAAGTTTGACCTGAATGGTTTTCAAAAGCCTTAACTTCGCCCCATTCGGTCATGTAACGGGTATCACCAATCATTCGCTTGTCGCTCTTGAAGACAGTGTGAAGTGGCAAAATATCCAAACCTGGAATAGTTACGCCAGAATTAGTCTTGTAGTAACTACCCATTAGTTGGTAACCACCACAAATGCAGAGCATAGGTTTGTCATCATTGATGTATTTATCAAGTGTTTCTTTGTGACGTGGTAAGTCTTTAGCGACAACAGTTTGTTCAAAGTCCTGGCCGCCGCCGAAGAAAACGAAATCGTAGTCAAAGGCGTTGAATTCGTCACCAAGTGAAATATTATCAACTTGAGTGTCGTAGCCTTCACGCTTTAGCAAAAAGCTCAAGATTTTAACATCGCCTGAGTCACCGTAAGTATTCATTAAATCTTCGTAGAGATATGCAATTTTAATTAATTTATCGCTCATTTTATTGTCCCTTAGTTTGTTTAATTTCTTCTGTCTAGTATAGCTTAATAGCTAGAATGGGGCAAAGGATTAATATTTGAATACTGTACTTGATGAAGCTAGTATGACATCAATAATGTGTACAGTATCGTTTTCGATAAAGTAGAATAGAGCATATTTTTTGAAATTAACTCGTCGGTATTTTCCTGAAGGAGTTTTTCTATATCTTTCTGGAAAATAATTTAACGCTTGCATAGTTTGCTCAAGATCTTCTACATAATTTTGAGCTGTTTGGTGAGATTGAGATACTTTTAAAATAGACTGGTATATTTCTTTAAGTGCTATAGTTACGTTAGGTGTTACTTTGATTATGTATTTTTGCATAATGCTTATATTCCTAACTCCTTATTTAACTTATCAAACGCTTTGCTAATCTCAATACCTTTACCATTTCTTGCATCTTGAGCATGTTTAGCTAATCTTGCTTCAAGTTGTTCCTTGGTCATCTTGTTCATATTCATCCAATCAGGAGTGATTTCAGCTAATTTGTCCTCCCAGCTAGACTTAGCGACCTCATATTGAGCTGTAGCTTCTGCGACCATCATTGCAGTATCGTGATCGTTTCTATTTTCTCTTTTCTTTGAGGAGAGATCAAAAGGAATACTATCAGTTAATGCAATTTGACGTAAGTACATATCAATTGCAACTGACATAGGGATGCCTAGTTTGTTTAATACTTTCTCTGCGTTTTGCTTAGTTTCTTTATTAACACGGATGTTAATTGCAGCTTTTTCAGTCATAATTGCACCTCTGTGTAGTAAAAATGTAGTTATTAGATAGTTGATGACTACATATTATCAGATACAGGCAGGAAAGTGAAATAAAATCAATCTTTTTAGTATTGACATAGGAGTAATAAAAATATAGAATTTGTCTAATTTTATATTCATCATATTTTAATATCTTGGATTGCTGTTCAGAATTAGGTGACGCTATGCATATGATTTTTAGCAAAATTGATAAAAAGTATAAAGTTGAATATTGGCTTCTATTAGGAATGAATATTATCAGTACTGGCATTTTAACTTTTAATGTTTATTTGGAAGGAATGCTGCTAAATTCTTTAGTGTATAAGGCTGATAGAGATTCATTTATACGCAGCATTATATTAATAATCACCCTAAGTCTTATAAGACTTTTGTTGTCATATTTCATGAATAAAATTCAAATTCTAGAATTCAGAAAAATAAATATAGAAGTTAACGATGCAATAATAAAGGAATTGTATTCAAAGGATACACTGAAAGTCACAAAAATGAATTCAGTTCGAATGGCAGACAGAATTACTGAGGACACTACTGAAGTGTTGACTTTTTTCTTCCAAACTGCAAATCAAATAATTTCAATCGTGCTTTCCTCAGTCTTGATTTTTACGTATTCATTTACAGCTGGCTCTAGTTTTTTGTTACTGATAGTGATCCTGTTGCCTGCATATAGTGTCATATATTTATTTTTACGGCCTAAGATTTTCAAAGTTAGTTTGAAGTTGAAAGAAGCCTATAATGAATACTTTTCAGGCTTTACCGAATGGTTAAGTAGATACATTGAAATAAAGGGTAATCAAAGAGAGAAAATAGAAAATGAAAGATAGAGCAGTACAAAAAGAACGCTTTTAGGCGTTGCCAAACGAGATTTTCTTCTTAATTTGAATATGTCTAATAGTGAAATTATTTTACAACTGATTTTTCAATTAGTATTGTTCATTAATGGTGGTTTATCAGTCATTTCTGGAAGAATGACAATTGGTTCTTTTTCAATCATTTTTCAATATTTTGACCAACTTTTGGGAGAAGTAGATGAAGCTTTTTCTATTTTGTTTAACTTTGAATCATTCAGGGTAGCCCGGCTGAGAATCAACAATTTACTATCCATGAAAGATGAGCAAGATGGTGAAAAAGCAGTTTCCAAAATAAATTCGATTCAGGTACAGGATTTTAATATTTATTTAGATGGAAAAACACCATTGTTTACTAGAAAAATTTCTGCTACTTTTGTTGCTCCTGGATTTTATGTTGTAAGGGGTAGAAATGGAATCGGAAAATCAACTTTTCTTAGAACAATAATAGGATTATATACACCAAAAAAAGAAGGAAAAATCACCATAAATGGTGTAAATGCTGATTTGATTAATAAAAGAAAACTGAGAGAATCGAATATAAGTTGTCTATTTCAAGATACACCGCTTCCTAATTGTTCTGTAAGAGACTATTTAGGATCATATCCTAATAAAAGTCAGATTGATAAAAATGAGTATTTTGCAAAAGTCTTTAATTCATCACAATTTAAAATTGAGAAAGTTTTAGATAGAGAGATGAGTGAACTATCAACAGGCGAAATACAATTAGTGAAATTATATTCTGCTATTTTGAAAACTAATGCACAATGCTTTTTACTAGATGAGCCATTGGCGAATATCTATCCTGAACTACAAAATGATTTGTTAAAGTTATTGCAGGAAATAGCGCAGACTAATTTGGTTATTATCATAAGTCACGATTTGCAAGTGAATGAAAATGCTAAAAACATGAGAATAGAGTAACTATTATTCGTGTATTCGTGCTATAATTACCTTAATTTTTACAGAAAGCGAGGACTAAAATGCGCGACATTTTAGGTTTAAGTTTGAGAATGAATTATTTCCTTTCATTCGTCAAACGCTACTTAAGGCTTAACCCAGATTTTTAGCTGAAAGTCTGGGATTTTAAACTACAACTGAATAGTAATTTTCCCTGGCTTTCAGCGACATTAGCAGTGTTGTGAAAAGGAATGGGAAAATGTTTAACTTAATCGAAAAAGAAAATGTCAATGTCAGACGATTATTAGCTGGACGAGTGTTAACTAACATCGCAGATTCACTATTTTACATGGCAATTTTGTGGTTCTTTAAGGTGCGCTTTAATTCACCAGTGATTTTGTCCCTGATTTTCATTGCGGACTCATCAATTGATATGCTGTCGTTTACTTTGGGTCCACTAATTGATCGCATCTATATCAAAAAGATGCTTAAAATTGTAACGGTAGTGCAGATCGTTACTAGCGTTATAGCGACGTTGTTGTTTCAAGCTAAGCTGTGGCAAAATCTAACAATTTGGTTTTTGTTAGCAATATACGTTATTTCAACGATTGGCTCGACTTTGATTTATCCTGCAGAAGAAAAAATTTTACCAGTCATCGTTTCGAAAACGAAACTAACTAAAGTAAACGGCGTTTTTCAAATGACTTATAAGACGCTGGATTTGTTCTTGAATGCAGCGGCAACATTATTGATTACTTGGGTGTCACTTGATTTCACAGTGATCATTTCTGCAGTATTTTTTGCAGGTGCTCTAGCCTTTTATACCAAGTTGATTCTGCCCAGGAAATTATTGTTGCCTGAATCTACGAGCGAGTATTTTACGGAAAACTATTGGCAAGATCTGCTTAAGGGCTGGCAGACTTTGAAACAAGAAGACAAGATAGCACGCTTTATCATGCCTTTTGCAGTGACTAACTTGTTCTATGGGATTTCGTCTGTTGGTCTGCCTTATTTTGCAACGGAGCATTTGACTAAATCAGCGATTGGCTATGGTAGTTTAGAACTAGCTTCATCAATAGGTGGGCTAGTTGGCAGCATGTTAATTCAACGGCTAACTTTTGATAAAAATAAAATTGAAAGATTGGTCGTTGTATGTCTGGCATTGTCTGGCTTGGCGATTGTGCTTGAGCCAGCTGTACCCAAAGGGATGCCAATTTTGCTGTTAATTCTGTTTTTCACGTCCGAATTATGGATTGTGATGATGAATATTAACTTCGAAGTGTTGGTGCAAGAGAGCTTTAGTCCGCATGTTTTAGGTCGAGTAGAGACGATCAATGACTCGATTCTATCATCGATGATTCCGATTGGCTCATTTTTAGGCGGGCTGATTGTAGCGCGTTTTGGTGCAGATTGGGCGATTGCACTTGAGGGAGTTGCTCAAATTTTGACAGCAGGATATTATTTTGTGATTGAGAAAAAGAAGTAAATAAATAGCAGTGGTCGACTAGATCATTGCTTTTTTTGTAAAGAAGAGCGGTCAAATGATCACCACAATGTGTCTCTAATTGAACTGTCCCATGGTTAATCATTTTTTCAACCATTTACGATTATTGCTTTTGGTAGTAATATAAGTAAAAATATAGTACAATAAGTTGTACAATATAAGGAGGGATTAGTCTATGGATGCGGTTAATTACAGTAATTTTCGTAAAAATTTAAAGCATTATTTTAAGCAAGTCAATGATGATAGTGAACCTTTGATCGTAACTAATAAAGAACCAGAGGATAATGTGGTTGTATTAGGTAAAGAAGATTATGATGCCTTGGTTGAGACATTAGAAATTCAATCTAATCAATACCTAATGGACAAGATTGAAAGAGGGCGTAAACAAGTTAGTGAAGGCACGATAAAGCAACATGAACTAATTGATCCTGAGCAGGTAACAAAATCATGATCGTAGCATGGACGGATGATGGTTGGAACGACTATGTGTATTGGTATGACGATGGTGATTATAAAAAGGTATCAAGAATAAACGATCTTGTGAAAGATATGAAAAGACATCCATTTACAGGTATTGGTAAGCCTGAGCCCTTAAAGAGAAATCTATCAGGGTTATGGTCAAGACGAATCGATTCGAAAAATCGGATCGTCTATGATTGTCATAAATCAATGATAACTATATATTCATGTAAGGATCACTATTGATAATTGGAGTTTTGCAGCAATGATTAATTTCATTGCTGCTTTTTTCATTGACTAAAAAATATAAAGTGCTATTTTTATTAAAATTGGACAGGGGGATTGCTATGAAAATTGGAGTTTCAACAAGTTTAAAAAATATATGTGTAATTGTGTTTCTTAAGCGTTATAAAGTGTGCTATAATCTCGCTACAAGGTGGTGAGATTTTTTTATGTCTAGAATTATGTATTTAAAAGAAGCTGCTGCCTATCTTGGCAAAGCGCCGTTCACTCTTCAAAGCTGGGATCGAGCTGGGAAATTAAAAGCTCATCGAACAGCTAACAACAGACGATTTTACTATCAATCAGAGC